>LLYT01000042.1 GCA_002049545.1 Deltaproteobacteria bacterium tcs-42
TCTTGCTCACAAAATCAAGGGCTTAGAAACCAGCCCTCGATTTTGGTCGCCCGTCCATGGGCTCCACAGGCTGTTTTTCAACAGCCTGCTAGCACAGTTTTTAAGCTTTGCTTGACATGGGGGAAAGCTAAAGGTTATAAAATATTCATGTTGATATTTTGTCGCTTACTGTCACTCCTCAGCCTGGTTATATTACTGGTTGCCCCAACCTCAGGGCAGGCAGGTATATACCGCCACGTTGATGAGTCGGGACGGATACATTACACCAATGTTCCCACGACGAATAAATTTCGTTTCTACCGTGGGGAAGGGGAAACGTATCGACTGGAATCTCTTATTACCCATTTTGCCAGGAAATTCAAACTCGACAGGTCGCTGATTAAAGCGGTGATTAAGGTTGAAAGTGATTTTAACCCGCAGGTTGTGTCATCCAAAGGGGCGCAAGGTTTAATGCAGCTTATGCCCGACACTGCAAAGGAGATTGGAGTGAATAACCCCTTTGATCCTTCCGATTCGATTTATGGTGGATCATTTTATTTGCGTAAAATGCTTGATTCTTTTGATCTTAATCTGGATTATGCACTGGCAGCCTATAATGCTGGTCCAGGTGCTGTCCGTAGATATGGGGGGATTCCACCCTATGAGGAAACACAGAACTACGTCAAGCGGGTTAAGCACTATTTTGATTATTATTCACGCTCAAAGGAAACTTTCTAATGACTCGTGATTCCAGATTAATGAATTTGCCGAACATTCTGACCCTGTCCCGGGTTGCTGCCGTTCCGGTTGTGGTTTTCTTGTTGCTGTTTGAGTCCAAACAGAGCTGTTTTTGGGCTGCTGCCGTTTTTACTGCGGCAGCTATTACCGATTGGTTGGACGGGTATCTGGCTCGCAAATGGGGCATCGTGACGGTTCTTGGCAAGTTTCTCGATCCATTAGCCGATAAGTTGATTGTCATGGCCGCCTTGATAATGTTGATCCCTCTGGATCGGGTCCCGGCGTGGGGGGTTCTGGTGATTCTTGCTAGAGAACTTATTGTCTCCGGAATCCGCTCTATTGCCTCATCGGAAGGGATCGTGATCGCTGCCAGTGATCTGGGAAAATACAAAACAATTTTCCAAATGATCGCAATTGTCGGGTTGCTATTGCATTATCGCTATTACTGGTTCTTTGGGGTCCAATTTGATTTTCTCTACCCGTCACTGCATAACGCCGGTATCTTTATTTTCTATATTTCACTGTTTTTGACAGTTTGGTCCGGCGTCGATTATTTTGTGAAATTTTTTAAAGTTTTTGCAAAGTAGATCAGCTAAATTTTTTATTGACACTCGACAAATCGTTTTGCTATACATACATCCGCTCGCCACGGTGGGCTTTTTGAGCGGGAATAACTCAGTGGTAGAGTGCAACCTTGCCAAGGTTGACGTCGCGAGTTCGAATCTCGTTTCCCGCTCCATTCAAAATATAAAAGACCAGGTCATATTGATCTGGTCTTTTTTTTTAAATCACGTCCCTGAGATCAAAAACGCGGCTGCAACGGTAAAAATACCCTTAAAAACCCTTGCTTTGGTCATCTACTTAATGACAAAATATCAAGTTTTTCGAACCTGTTCAAAGATTCATTACAGAGGTGTTTGATGGAATTTGTTCGTGCTAAAAGTGCCGGCTTTTGTATGGGGGTTAGCCTGGCATTGCGCAAGTTGGATGAAATCATTGAGAAGAAGAATATTTCTGGAGATATCTACATCCTCGGTTCTATTATTCACAATCCACAGGTGGTTGCTGAATACGCTGATAAAGGGATCATTACCGCCGATTGTCCTGAAGAAATTCCTTCTGGTTCAATTGTTGTTATTCGTGCCCACGGTATCACCAAGCAAGTACAGGTTTCCCTGTCGCAGCGAGGCATTCATGTCATCGATGCGACTTGCCCCAAAGTGAAAGATGCCTGCCTGCTCATTGAAGAAAATACCGAAAAAGGTCGGACGCTCCTTCTGTTTGGTGAGGAAGCCCATCCAGAAGTGAAATGTCTGCTCAGTTATGCTGCTGGTGATACGGTCGTTTTTGATACCCTTGAAAAGTGTCAGAAGAGTGATCTTGATCCAACCTTAAAATACTGCCTGGCGGCACAGACCACTCAGGACAGACTGATTTTTGATGCGATCAGACGAGATTTATTAAACCGTGAAGGTCTTGATTTAGCCATTCTCCCGACCATCTGTGATGCGACAAAAATGCGTCAAACAGAAGCAACGAATATTGCCGATCAAAGCGATTTTGTGATTGTTGCTGGTGGCTATAATAGCAGCAACACCAGGCGCTTGGCTCAAGTGGTTGAAACCAGTGGGACAACAGCTCTGCATGTTGAAACAGCTGATGAATTACCTCTGGAAAATTTGCGGGAATTCCAGAAAATCGGTCTGACAGCTGGAGCTTCGACACCTAAAAAGATAGTTGATGAGATTCAGACGGTTTTAGAATCCCTTGAATCGATACCTAAAAAAAGCCAGGAGTAACAATTTGAAGGATTCTATCAATAATCAGGTCGGACTATTTTCCCCTGTAAATACAGATACTGGCACCAGTATCGATACTGTTTTGCAACTGCGTAACATCGAACAACCATTGTTCTTGTTAAAAAATGGGGAGGAAACGAAGCTGTATTCTGGTGCTCAACCAGTCGACCCCTTAGATCAACTGCAAACCAAAGCATTCTCCGGGATGGTTCTTCCCTGCCGCCTCGAACAGCTTGGTGATTCTGATTTTTGTCGGGATCATGGCCTTCGCTACCCCTACCTGGGGGGCTCCATGGCCAAGGGAATCAGTTCGGTTGAGATGGCTCGGGAATTTGGCCGGGCAGGAATGCTCGGTTTTTTTGGAGCTGCCGGACAAAGTCTGGAGGATGTTGAGATTGCCATTACCAGTTTGAAGCAATCGGGCTTCCCGTTTGGTTTTAATCTGATCCATAGTCCCACCGAGCCAGAACTGGAAAAGGCGATCGCTGAGCTTTATCTGCATCACGAAATTCGCCTCATCGAGGCGTCTGCTTTTCTCGCATTGACCTTGCCGATTATCCGCTACCGCACCCATGGTATTTATCGCAATGAAGAAGGCGAGGTCGTAACCCCCAATCGGATTATTGCAAAAATTTCCCGCGAGGAGATTGCCGCCCGTTTCTTTGCGCCACCGCCGGAGAAATATTTACGCCAACTGATTGAATCTGGCCATTTATCAACCGCTCAAGCTGAGATGGCTGCGGAGATTCCAGTGGCACAGGATGTGACCGTTGAGGCCGATTCTGGCGGTCATACCGATAATCGTCCAGCACTGGCGCTGTTTCCAACCATCCTGGCGCAAAAGGAACAATTTCAACAGGAATATGGTTATCGGCAAAAGCTTCGGGTCGGTTTGGGCGGTGGTATCTCGACTCCGGCTTCGGCTGTCGCCGCTTTTGCTATGGGTGCTGCCTATCTGGTAACAGGGTCGGTCAACCAGGCGTGTATCGAATCGGGGACCTGTGACGAAGTCAGAAAAATGTTGGCTGAAACTCGGCAGGCAGATATCACCATGGCTCCATCGGGAGATATGTTTGAGATGGGGGTTAAGGTGCAAGTGGTGAAACGTGGCACCATGTTTTCTATCCGGGCGCACAAACTTTATGAGTTGTATCGTGCCTATGACAGTCTCGAACAACTCCCTGTCGCAGAACGAGAGAAACTGGAAAAGACTTTTTTTCGTACCCCTTTGGCAACGGTCTGGGAACAGACCCGTAGCTATTTTGCTGTGCGTGATCCCCGGCAGGTCGAAAAGGCAGAGGCCGATCCAAAATATAAAATGGCCTTGGTGTTCCGCTGGTATCTGGGGCAATCTCCCGTCTGGGCTAATCGGGGTGAAACTTCGCGCAAGATTGATTATCAAATCTGGAGTGGACCTGCGATGGGTGCATTCAATGAATGGACACGGGGGTCTTTTTTAGAAGACGTGACGCAGCGCAAGGTTGTGACCGTTGCTTATAATATTCTTTTTGGTGCTGCCGTATTGCAGCGTGCCAATCAATTGAAACAACAGGACAGCCAGTTCCAATTTGATGCAAATATGCTGGCACCTTTGGAAATTGATGAGATCAAGGAGTTTATCAGTTGAAAACTGACAGCAGAGACGAAAATCAACATCAGGTCAATACTGTACCCATTGCTATCATCGGGCTGGGGTCGATATTTCCGCAAGCAGATACGACCGGGAAGTTCTGGACCAATATTAAAGATCGGGTTGACACAATCACCGAAGTGCCTGAGAGCCATTGGCGCTCTGAAGATTATTACGACCACGATCCGAAGGTTGCTGATAAGGTTTACGCCAAGATGGGTGGTTTCTTGTCACCGGTTGAATTCAATCCGATGGACTACGGTATTCTGCCGAATGCTATCGAGGCGATTGATACATCGCAGCTGCTGGGTTTGTTGGCGGTAGAACAGGCGCTTAAAGATGCTGGATATGCGACTGAGAAGGAATTTGACCACGAGCGGGTCAGCGTCATCCTTGGTATCACCGGAACGCTGGAGCTGGTTGTTCCCCTGGGTGCCAGACTCGGTTATCCACGCTGGCAGGAGGCGTTGGCCGATGCCGGAGTGGAGAAAGAACTTGCTGACGACGTTATAAAGCGGATCTCTGATTCTTATGTGCCATGGCAGGAGAACTCTTTTCCCGGGCTGCTTGGTAATGTGGTTGCCGGACGGATCAGTAAGCATTTCAATTTTGGCGGCACCAACTGTACCGTTGACGCTGCCTGTGGTAGTTCGTTGAGTGCTATGAATCTGGCAATACTTGAACTCAGTTCGGGACGTTCCGATATGGCCGTTACTGGCGGTATTGATACCTTCAACGATATCTTCATGTACACTTGTTTCAGTAAGACCCCGGCACTGTCACCATCGGGCCATGCACGTCCCTATGACGCTGATTCCGATGGCACCACACTGGGTGAGGGCCTGGGGATTGTGGTTCTGAAACGCCTTGATGATGCACAACGCGATGGCGATAATATCTATGCGGTTGTCAAGGGACTTGGGGCGTCGAGTGATGGTCGTGGTTCCGCAATTTATGAGCCGAGCTCCGAAGGACAGGCAAAAGCGTTCCGCCGTGCCTATCACCAGGGTAAAATTTCCCCCGCTACGGTTGAATTGATCGAGGGTCATGGCACCGGCACTAAAGTCGGCGACGCCGTAGAGGTTGCTGCTTTGCATGAAGTCTTTGGCAAGGCTGAGAAACCGTGGTGTGCGCTGGGTTCCATCAAGTCACAGATTGGTCACACCAAAGCGGCTGCGGGGGTGGCCGGAATAATAAAATCAAGTCTGGCTCTCTACCACAAGGTCTTACCGCCAACGATAAAAGTTGATAAACCGGCAGAGAGCCTTGCCGCTGCCGATAGTCCATTTTATGTCAATACCGAAGCGCGTCCATGGATCCCCCGAGGTGATCATCCGCGTCGTGCCGGGATCAGTGCCCTGGGGTTTGGCGGCAGCAATTTTCATTGTCTGCTGGAGGAATTCCAACCGACCAAGGAAGTTGTTGATTGGGATGGCAAAGTTCAGATTGTTCCATTTTCTGCCGTCGATGATGCCGGGTTGAAGCAGCAGTTGAGTGAATTCAGCGCTGAGACGGAGTGGTCACAATTGCGGTTTGAGGCCGATAAATTGCGACATCAATACCAGGAAACTGCCTCGAGTCGACTGATTCTGGTGGTCGAGAAGGACCAGACCAAACGTTCTGCCCAATTGCAGAACGCTCTGGCACTACTGGATAAAAATAGTGGCCAGCAGGTATGGGAAACCCCTGATGGTATCTATTACGCTGCTGGAGAAATTGCCGGTTCCACTGCACTTCTATTCCCCGGACAGGGGGCACAGTACCCCGGCATGCTCAAGGATCTGGCTCTCCAGTTTCCCGAGTTTCTGACCTCCCTGCTTGATGCGGACCGTGCCTTTGCCGCGAATACCGATTCTCGCAGCGGTGCACTGGCCGATTTGATTTATCCGCAGCCATATTTTGCTTCAGAAGCTGAACAAGCCGCTAGCGCTGCGCTGCAGGCAACTGAAGTCGCCCAACCGGCTCTTGGTGCTGTCAGCCTTGCGGCAGGGCGGGTGTTGGCTCGTTTTGGTTTCTCAGCAGATTCGGTGGCTGGGCACAGTTATGGTGAATTAACCGCTCTCTGTGCCGCCGAAGTTTTTACGACTGAACAATTGCATAATCTCTCTCGACTCCGTGGTGAATTGATGGCGGCTGGGAGTGGTGATCGTGGCTCAATGGTTGCTGTTTCGGCACCGCTGGAACAGGTTGATGCTTTCCTGGTTGAAGAATCCCTCGATCTGGTCATAGCTAACCGTAACACTCCTGAACAAGCGGTTCTTTCAGGTTCTAGCGCAGAAATTGAAAGAGCAATTCAATTGTTGAACCAAAGAGAAATCGGCAATAAACAACTCTCGGTTGCCGCCGCTTTTCACAGTAAACTGATTGTTGATGCGGCTCACCCTTTTGCTGAAAAGCTTCAAACCGTCGATTTCAACGATCCTCGAACAGATGTTTATTCCAACGCGACGGGTAAAATTTATCCATCTTCTGCAACTGATATCAGGGCGTTATTGGCTGAGCAATTAGCGAGTCCGGTCGATTTTGTTGCCGAAATTGAATCTATGTATCAGGCCGGCGTGAGAACCTTCGTAGAGGTTGGCCCCGGTGGACGTTTGACCGGAATGGTCAAAGCGATCCTCGGTGCTCGTGATTATCAGGCGATAGCTCTTGATGCATCTAACGGCAAGCGCTCGGGAAGTCACGATCTGGCTAGAGTGCTGGCTAAACTGTCGGTGCTTGGCGAAACGGTCAAATTGACCCTCTGGGATGAAGGCTTTGCCGCCAGTCAGCCCGTTGCGAAGAAGAAGGGACTGACTGTTTCTATCTGTGGCGCCAACTATTATAAACAACCGGCGAAACGCCCCCCCTTGAAAGTGGAGAAAACCGATCCACCAGCCAAAGCTGCTGCACCAGCTACTGCGGACACGAGCCCCCCTCAGTTGACGGCCAGCGAAAAGACAGTCACCCCGGTGACATCCGGGAACCTGCAGGAAGCTCTACGTATCACTCAGCAAAGCATGCAGGCACTGCAAACCCTGCAGGAACAGACGTCTAAACTCCACCAACAGTTTCTTCAGGGGCAGCAGACGGCAACTCAGTCGTTTATGCAACTGGTTGAACAGCAACGCGAGCTTTTACAGGGGGGGAACGGAGCCGTCACGACTCCGGCAGCACCACAAGCGACTCCGGCGGTTGAGCCTGTTGCTGTGGTCAAACCTCAGCCTGAGCCGCTGGTTTCAACTTCGACAGCCAAACCCGATGTTGCAGCAACCCAAGAGAGTTTTGCGCCCCAACTTCTCGATATTATTGCCGAAAAGACCGGTTATCCGGTGGAGATGCTGGAATTGGAAATGGCTCTCGATACCGATCTGGGAATCGATTCGATCAAGCGGGTTGAGATTCTTTCTGCGTTGCAGGAGAAAATACCAGACGCTCCGACGATTCGCCCCGAAGATCTTGGCACCCTGCAAACTTTGGGGCAGATTGTCGACCACCTGAATACCGGGATGGCCACTTCTGCCCCTGCACCTGCCAGGGGTGTTGATAATGGTCAGGTTTCAGCTGTGCTGCTGGGCGTGATCGCCGAGAAGACCGGATATCCAGTCGATATGCTGGAGTTGGAAATGGCCCTCGATACCGATCTGGGGATCGATTCGATCAAGCGGGTTGAGATTCTTTCTGCACTTCAGGAACAGTTGCCAGAGCTGCCCGCGGTTCGTCCCGAAGATCTTGGCGTGTTGCAGACACTGGGGCAAATTATCGATCATCTCTGTCAGGGAAACCAGCACAGCGCCCCAACCGTTCCCGCAGAGCCACCACAAATGGGGCAGATTGATCGACAACAGGTCTCGACAGTCTTGCTCGAGGTGATTGCCGAGAAAACCGGTTATCCAGTCGAGATGCTGGAGTTGGAAATGGCCCTCGATACCGATCTGGGGATCGATTCGATCAAGCGGGTTGAGATCCTTTCTGCGTTGCAGGAGCGTTTACCGGGGGCTCCGGCTATCAAACCGGAACATTTGGGGACTTTGCAGACGGTGGGGCAGATTGTCGATTTTCTCGCCAGCATATCGGGTTCAAATAAGGACGCCATTGCCACGACAGAAAGTGAAACGGGTGCTGCTAAAGGGGTTGTCAGGGAAGTATTACAAGCCGTTTCATTGCCGCAAAAAAGGCCCCCAAAAGAGTTCAAGTTTAGTGTCGGAGCAGAAGTCTGGATTACCGACGATGGATCGAACTTGCCAGATGCTCTTTGTTCCCGACTGACCGATCGTCAATTAATACCGCGTAAAATTACCCTCGCCGATGTCGATGCAATGGCTCTCCCTGACAATCTGGCTGGTTTGATTGTGCTGGCTCCTTTGCAGGGGGTCGATGATCAATTTCTCCGCAATGTATTTAAATTGCTGCAAATAGTTGATCCTGCATTGGACAAGAGCGCCAAAAACGGTGGTGCATTCTTGACCACGGTCTCACGAATGGATGGATGTTTTGGCTTGGGGGAAACGGGGACGATTAACGATTCACTCTCTGGCGGTTTGGCCGGTTTAAGTAAGACCGCTGCTCTCGAGTGGCCCAAAATTCATTGTAAAGCCCTTGATCTTGCGATGGGGATGGAGATAGTGCCGACAGCGACTGCAATCGTTGCCGAAATCTTTATAGCGAGCCCGCTTGAAGTCGGGATCAATACTCGGGGGTTGCATACCCTTGAGTTGGTTTCAACACCACTTGATGATATTGACGCTAACGTTCCGGTAGATAGCGGTGATCTGATCGTCGTCAGTGGCGGTGCCCGAGGGGTGACGGCAGAAGTTGCTGTTGCCCTCAGTGTTGCAACGCAGGCGACTTTGTTGTTGCTCGGCCGGACTCAGGTAACGGACGTTGAACCAGACTGGCTGACTAATCTTCATACTGAGGGAGAGATCAAGAAGGGACTCATAGCTCAATCTGATGTTTCCCTGAAACCGCGTGATGTGGCAGACCAGTATCAGCAGCTCATGGCAGCACGGGAAATTCGCGCCACGCTGGAGCGGATTTTGAAAGCTGGCGGAACAGCAATCTATCGTTCGGTCGATTTGCGTGATCAGCAAGCACTCAACTCTCTGCTTCATGAAATGCGGGAACTCTATGGTCCGGTTAAGGGTTTGATTCATGGTGCCGGGGTTCTGGCAGATAAGTTGATCAAGGAGAAAACTGTAGAGCAATTTGAACAGGTCTATTCAACCAAGGTTGATGGATTGCGGACACTCCTCGGAGCTGCCGGTGGGGATGATCTGAAATTTATTGTGATGTTCTCCTCATCGACCGGACGTTTTGGCCGAATCGGGCAGGTTGATTATGCCGTTGCCAATGAGGTTCTCAATAAAATTGCCGGTCAACAAGCTGAGTCACGACCGGATTGTCGGGTTCTTTCTTTGAATTGGGGGCCTTGGGATGGGGGAATGGTCACTCCGGCACTGAAGAAGGTTTTTGCGCAGGAGGGTATCGATGTGATCGATCTGCAAGCAGGTGCTGACTATCTGGTCAAGGAACTTTCGACTTCCCCGGGTGGTCCGGTCGAATTGGTTATTTCCGGTGGCGACAGTGAAGGTGCAGCCGAAGTGTTACCTGAACCTCCGCAGAATCTCTGCGTCTCTAAAGCGTTTGATCTCGATCTCAATGTTGACCAGTATCCATTTTTAAAGTCTCATGTTATCGATGGTAAAGCCGTTTTGCCAATGGCGATCATTATAGAGTGGTTGGCACATGGAGCGATTCATAATAATCCGGGATTGAAATTTCAGGGGTTCAATGACTTGCGCGTTCTTAAAGGGGTCACCCTTGAACCACAGCAGAGCTTGACTTTGCAGGTAATGACAGGCAAGGCGATTAAGGGTGATGGTGTTCATGTCGTTCCGGTGGAACTCTCCAGTATCGATAGCAGCGGCCAGACCATAGCCCATGCTCGTGCAAGAATAGTCCTTGCTTCCCGTTTACCTGAGAGAAAAGCGGCTACCGAGAGGTTGAACTTGACCGAATATCCACATTCGATCAGTGAAATCTATCAACCTGAGCGGCTTTTCCATGGTGATGATTTCCACGGGATACGTGAGGTTATTGGTGCCTCTGCCGAGGGGATCAGTGCCTTGATAAATCCGGCACCATTGCCGGACAAGTGGATTGCGCAACCTCTACGTAATTCGTGGTTTGCCGATCCTCTGGCGCTGGACAGCAGTTTTCAGATGTTGATTCTGTGGAGTTTTGAGCAGTATCAGGCAGGATCTCTTCCGGTGTTTGCCGGGCGGTACCGGCAATATCAACAAAAGTTTCCTGAACGTGGCGTTGAGATACGGGTTCAGCTGACCAAACAGAACCACAACCGGGCGGTTGCAAATATCGACTTTATCGATCCTCTGGATGAGCTTTTGGTTGCCCGGATAGAAAACTATGAGTGTGTTATCGATGCCTCCCTAAATGCGACGTTTCAGCGCAATAAGTTGATCGGAGTTGCCTGAAAATGTTGCCTGAAAAATCTGTTGCAATTGTCGGGGTCGGTGGAATGTTTCCAAATTCACCGACCCTGGATCGTTTTTGGGATAATATTGTTGCTAATGTTAACACTTCGCGCCAACCCCCAATGGGGCGTTGGCTTCTTTCACCAGATGAAGCTTTTGACCCCCAGGTCGGCGCAGCGGATAAGGTCTATTCCAAAAAAGCCTGTTTTCTTGATGATGAAATTGAGACGGCGCAAATTCCCGGTCTGGACATCGATCCCGATTTTCTTGCCAAACTTGATCCCATGTTCCGCTTGTTACTGCGAGTCGGACAACAGACGTTTCAGGCGGTCGCGAAAGAGAAAATTGATCGCAGTCGTGCCGGGATTATTATCGGTAATCTGGCTCTTCCGAGTGAAAAATCTTCCGCTCTGGCGAGAAACTATCTTGGCCGTACATTTGTAGAGAAACTTTCCGACCAGGAATTGTCGTCGGATGATTCACCGGTCGCACCTGTCAACCACTATGTCGCCGGACTTCCGGCAGGTCTGCTCGCAAAAAGCCTTAGATTTGAAGGCACCTGCTTTACCGTCGATGCTGCTTGTGCTTCCTCGCTCTATGCCATCAAACTTGCTGTGGATGAGCTTCAGTCCGGGCGAGCCGATGCCATGCTTGCCGGTGGTTTGTCACGCCCCGATTCACTCTATACCCAGATGGGTTTTTCCCAGCTGAGGGCACTTTCGCCAACCGGTACCTGTTCGCCGTTTGATCAGAATGGTAACGGACTTGTTGTCGGCGAGGGGTGTGGTCTGGTGCTGTTGAAGCGGACTGCAGACGCACTTCGTGACGGCGATCATATCCATGCGGTTATTCGCGGTATCGGTCTGTCGAATGATCTGGGCGGAAGTCTGCTGGCGCCAGCCTCCGAGGGACAACTACGAGCGATGCGTGCCGCTTATCAGCAGGCTGGCTGGTCACCCACTGATGTCGATTTAATCGAGTGTCATGCGACCGGGACCCCCGTTGGCGATGCGGTCGAATTTTCCAGTCTGCAACAGCTGTGGCAGGAGAGTGGCTGGCGACCGGGACAATGTGTAATTGGTTCAGTTAAGGCAAACGTTGGCCATTTGCTGACAGCTGCCGGATCAGCTGCAATGATCAAAACCCTGCTGGCAATGAAACAGCAAACTTTGCCGCCGATGGTTAATTTCAATAAACCCGCTGCCGGTATTGAAATGGATCAAAGCCCCTTCCGGGTTCTTAACCAGGCGAGCCGCTGGGAGGCCAGAAAGGGTGAGTTGCCGCGTCGCGCTGCGGTCAGTGCGTTCGGTTTCGGTGGAATCAATGCCCATCTGTTGCTGGAAGAGTGGATTCCTCAAGCAAAAATTAAGGGGGCGGTAAGGTTACACCCATCTTCCCGGCAGAGAAATCAGCCGGTTGCCATTGTCGGTATGGGAGCTCAATTTGGTCCCTGGGAGAACCTGGAGCAGTTCCAGCACCGTGTGTTCGGTGCTTCTGATGATGTCAAAGGGGCCTCCCCGACAAACTGGTGGGGGGTGCAGCAGAGCCGTTGGTATAAAAAAGCGGGGCTGGACAAAAAAGATTTTCGGGGTTTTTTTGTGCCGGAGGTGTTTTCCAGACCGGGCGATTTTCGTATTCCGCCGAAAGAACAGGAAGAGATGCTGCCACGCCAGTTGTTGATGTTGAAAGTTGCTGCAGCGGCTTTACAGGATGCTCAGCTGAACGACAAAGATCTTCTGTTTGCTGGTGTCTATATCGGCAGTGGTCTCGATCTTAATGCGACAAATTTCAGTTTCCGCTGGGGGTTGCAGAAATATGCCCGTCAATGGGCCGCTGAGCTGGGCCTGCAACTGGATGAGTCGCAGTTTTCCACGTGGCTGGCTGAGTTACGTAATTCAGCGGGGCCGTCCCTGACGGCAAATCGCATTATGGGCGCTCTCGGTAGCGTTGTTGCCAGTCGTATTGCCAAGGAATTCCGTATTGGTGGCCCCAGCTTCACTCTCTCGAGTGAAGAAAACTCAGGTCTCAGGGCTCTTGAAGTAGGAATCCATTCACTTCAGGAAGGGTCGATCAACCGGGCGATTGTTGGTGCTGTTGATCTTGCCGGGGACCTGCGATCGGTTCTCAGTCGTCACCACGACAACCCCTTTTTCGCCTGCGGAACTGGCTGTCCTTTTGAACAGGAGGGTGGTGGTAGCCTGATCGGTGAAGGTGCCGCTGCGGTGGTGTTGAAGCGGTTGGAGGATGCCCGACAGGACGGTGATCACATCTATGCCGTTATTGATGGTATCGGCACAGCGATTGGTGGACAGGTTGACAGCAGTACTCCAGATCAACAGATTTATGCGGCAGCTGCTAAGCGTGCATGTCGAAATAGTAATGTTCTTCCAGAGACGATTTCCTATCTTGAGACCGATGGTTGTGGTGTTCCGGCAGTCGATCAGCTGGAAGCACATGCGCTTGGCAGCGTGATCGGCGATCAAGGGCAGAGTCGCAGCTGTAAGATTGGCAGCGTCAAGGCCGATATCGGTCATGCCGGAGCTGCTTCCGGATTGGCTTCGCTGGTCAAAACCGTACTCTGTCTGCAGCACAAAATTTTGCCGCCGTTGCGCAATCTGCGCTCTTTAAGTCCTGACTGGATCCACGCGAAAGGTCAATTTATAGCTCCGGCTGCATCTCAATACTGGTTGAATAATCGAGCCGACGGTCCCAGGCGAGCACTGGTCAGCGGGATTGGTAGTGATGGTTCCTGTTCACATGTGGTTCTGGAAGAGTATGCCGGAACAGAACCCCTGGAAAAAACCGAATCGTCCATCCGTCCATTGGGGGTATTGCCGGAAGGGTTGTTTGTAGTCGAGGCGGCAACACCTGAAAAGCTGCTCGCCGAAATTGATCAGTTGCGCCAATTTTCTTCAGTTTATGCAGATCAGCCTATTGATATTCTGGCACGTTTGTGGCTGATGGAGAATCCTTTAGATCCAGCACTAGATTATTGTCTGAGTTTAGTCGCTGGCAGTCGTGAGGATCTGGCTGCACAACTGGATCATGCACAACGGTCGATTTCTGCTGATCCGTATCAATCCATTGGTGTTAGCGGACAATTACAGCTTGCTCCCGCTCTGCGTGATCGTCTTTTTTATTCTCCCAGTCCTCTTGGTGGCGAGGGGAAGGTTGCCTTTGTATTTCCCGGTTCTGGTAACCATTTTGCCGGAATGGGACGAGAACTTTCGGCTCTTTGGCCCGAGATTTATCGTCAGCAGGATCGGCACAGTCAATATCTGGCCGATCAATATCTCCCAGAACATTTCTGGAAAGATGAAATTTCGCAGGCAATTCAAACTAATCACAATGCCCTGGTGATCTCTCATGTTGCTCAATGCACCGCCTTGAGTGATCTGGTGTGCCATTTTGGGATTAAACCACAGATGATCAATGGTTATAGCCTGGGGGAGTCAGCCGGACTGTTCTCTTCCGGTGCCTGGCAGGATCGGGATGGCATGCTGCAGCGACTTGAACAGTCGCCGCTGTTTACCGAAGAGTTGGCCGGCGAATGTCGTGCCGCAAAACGTACCTGGAAGGTGCAACCCGGCCAGCAGGTTGACTGGATTCTGGGGATGGTCAATCTGCCTGCTGAACAGGTCAGACCACATTTACGCGACAAAACGCAAGCCTATCTGTTGATTATCAACACCCTGCATGAATCTGTTGTTGGCGGTAACCGTGCCCAGGTTGAACAGCTTGTTGCTGAACTGGGTTGCCATTTTATCCCGTTACATGGGGTCACAACCGTTCACTGTGAAGTGACAAAGGCGGTTGCCGATTCTTACCGTCAATTGCACCTTTTTGATGTGACTCCACCACACGGAATCGATTTTTACAGTTGTGCCCTGGGGAAAAAATATCCACTCACTTCCAGTAATGCGGCTGATGTTATTCTTGCGCAGGCTCTTGATACCATCGACTATCCGCAAGTGATTGAACAGCTCTATGCTGACGGCGCCCGGATTTTTCTTGAGGCTGGTCCAGGAACCTCCTGCAACCGGATGATCCACAGTATTTTGGCAGACCGACCTCACTTGACTCGATCAGTTTGTGCTCCAGGGCTGGATGCCACCTCACAACTGCTTCGATTGCTGGGCAGTTGTCTTGCCGAGCGTGTTCCGCTTGAGCTGAACAATCTCTATCCACCATTAGCAGAAAACCCCTTGTCGGTGGATCAGGAAGGGCCGAAAATCAACACCAGTATTGGCGGCAAAGCCTTCAATCCAAGAGCGGTGAAATCTATAAAAACAGACGCTAAAGCAGCACCTTTTGATATGAAAGTTAATGCGGACAATGAGGTCAATATCCCTGCTCAGGAAACACCTTTCAGCAATATTACAGATTCTCTCATAGCTCAATTCAACCAGACTTTAACTGCAGGCGTTGCTGCACACGAAGCGTTCCTTGGACTTTCCGAGACGATGGAGCAGGCTCTGGCGGATAATATTTCCCTGCAAACATCGCTGTTACAGCAACTGGTTGGTCGTGATGATGACATTCCGGTGGCAACGACCTTTGTTCAATCTTCTCGTCCTGACCCTCTGGCGACAACTGCCGATCCTGCCGCTGCACAATCTAACATCCCAGTACAGTCGGTTGCCTATGATCGTTCCATGTGTATGGAGTTTGCGATTGGCTCGGTAGAGAAAATGCTTGGCCCTGAATTTGCCGAGATTGACACTTATCCCACTCGGGTGCGGCTACCCGATGGTCCGTTGATGCTGGTTGACCGGATTATGGAGGTCGAAGGGGTGCCCCGATCGATGACCAACGGCCGGGTTGTCACTGAGCATGATGTGACGGACGATCGCTGGTATCTTGATGGTGGCCGGATTCCGACCTGTATTGCGGTTGAAGCGGGACAGGCCGATCTGTTTCTCTCGGGTTATCTGGGGATTGATTTCATCAGCAAGGGCAAAGCGGTCTACCGTCTGCTCGATGCGGTGGTCACCTTCCATCATAGTTTACCTGTTATTGGCGACACAATTCATTATGACATCAAGATCGAGGAGTTTTTCCGTCAGGACCAAACCTATCTGTTTCGTTTCAATTTTGAAGGGACGGTTAATGGAGAACCGCTCCTGTCGATGCGAAACGGTTGTGCCGGATTTTTCACCGCTGAAGATCTTGATGCGGGGAAGGGGATCGTTCATACCAAACTTGATCTGGCCCCACAAGCGGGGAAGTTGCCATCCGATTGGCGTGAACCGGTGCCGCTGCAAATAGAAGCATATAACGAAGAACAGGTAAATGCCCTGTATGACGGTGATCTGCAGGGTTGTTTTGGCGTTCAATTTGCGAACTTGCCGTTTCAACCCTACACCTTGCCGGGGGATAAACTGAAACTGGTTGATCGGGTGATTGAGCTCGATCCACAGGGGGGACGTTATGGCATCGGTCAGATAACTGCCGAGATGGATATCCATCCCGATGACTGGTTTTTGACCTGCCACTTTGTTGATGATCAGGTGATGCCCGGAACCTTGATGTACGAATGTTGTATGCATACGCTGCGGATCTTTTTGTTGCGGATGGGCTGGGTTGGTGGCGAAGGGGAGACCTGGTGTGAGCCCGTTCCCGGAATCGGCAGCGGCTTGAAATGTCGTGGTCAGGTCGTGGTAACGACAAAAACGGTCACTTATCGGGTCAGCATCAAGGAACTCGGCTATGGCCCTGAACCGTTTGCCATTGTCGATGCGCTGATGTTTGCCGATGGTCACCCGATTGTCGAGATTCCCGATATGTCGGTCCGATTGGCAGGATTGGATCGCCACAAGGTTGAGGCCCTCTGGTCAGGGACTGTCCCCGCCGGAGGACTGTCTGCCTCGCAACAAACATCAGGGAAACCGTCCCTGTCCGGGGAAAGCCCCCGACAGATTCTCTACGATACCGACCGCATCACTGCTTTTGCCATTGGAAATCCCTCCGAAGCTTTTGGTGAGCCATACCAGATTTTTGATCACGACCGCAAAATAGCAAGACTTCCGGGGCCGCCATTTCAGTTTCTGGATCGGATCGTTGCTATCAGTGGTGAACCGTGGAAACTGGTCGAAGGGGTAACCGTTACCGCTGAATACGATGTGCCCGCCGATGCCTGGTACTTCGAGGCGAATCGACAGACCCGGATGCCGTTCAGCGTTCTCCTGGAAATCGGGCTGCAACCCTGTGGCTGGTTAGCTGCTTATCTGGGGTCGGCGTTAACCAGTGAATCTGATCTCTCGTTCCGTAATCTTGATGGTAACGCAGTGCAGCATCGTCCGGTGACGGCGCAATCGGGGACTTTGACCATTGACGTGAAAATTACCCGGATTGCCAGCAGTGGCGGGATGATTATTCAGGGTTACGATTTTACCGTCAGCGATAGCCACGGGCCGGTTTACAGTGGTGATACTGTGTTCGGTTTCTTCTCCAGGCAGTCATTGGCGCAACAGGTCGGGGTACAGGGCGCATCACCCTATCAGCCCACTGATGTGGAGATTGCCAACGCCGAACAGTTTTCCTATCCTCATGAATTGCCATACCCTGACAGCAAAATGTGCATGGTGGACGAGATCGAAATTTTCACCCCCCAGGGAGGCCCCCATGGTTTGGGCTATATTCGTGGTCACAAAATTGTCGATCCCGAAGAGTGGTTTTTTAAGGCGCACTTTTACCAGGATCCAGTTTGTCCCGGTTCCCTTGGCCTGGAATCGTTTCTGCAATTGCTCAAGGTGGTTGTCGCCAAAAAATGGGGTGCCAGCCCGGATTCACAGTTCGAAACGGTGGTGTGCAACGAAAAACACAGCTGGAACTATCGTGGCCAGATCATTCCCGCCAATAAAAAGGTTCTGGTTGAAGCTGTTGTAACGATGGTTGATGAGGCCGATAAAATGGTGAAAGCCGATGGATTTTTGTCGGTTGACGGCAAGGTTATTTATCAGCTTGAAGACTTTACAATCAAACTTTCCACGCAGGGAGATAAAGATGGAAACACGTGAAGTAGAATATGTCATTCTCGGCGTTGGGACTGCTGGCCTGGGAGCTTTCAGCCGGATCCGTAAAAACACCGATAGTGTTCTGCTGATCCAGCATGGTCCCTACGGCACGACCTGCGCGCGGGTTGGCTGTATGCCGAGTAAAATGTTGATTGCCGCTGGAGATCTGGCTCACGCCATTGATGAGGGTGCCTATTTTGGTATCGATGGCCATTATCAGGTCAATGGAAAGCGGGTATTTGAGCGATTGAAACAGGATCGTACTGATAAGTTCGTTGGTGGCGTGTTGAAGTATGTCGATAGTGTCAGGGATCACTTCAAGGTTGAAGGGAAGGCCACCTTTGTCGATCCACAGACGATTGATGTCGATGGCCAGTTACAGGTCAAGGCGGATAAAATAATCCTCGCTTGCGGATCGACACCCCATATCCCATCTGTGTTTGAGCCCTTGCGCGATGAACTCGATACCAGTGATACTATCTTTGAACTCGATGATCTTCCCGAATCACTGGCGGTCGTTGGCCTTGGGGTTATTGCTCTGGAACTGGGGCAGGCGTTTCACCGCCTCGGGGTTGATACCACCCTTTATGGACGCAGTGGCAGAATCGGTTCTTTTACCCACCCCGACATGCAGCGCGAAGTGATGTGCACCCTGCAACAGGAACTGAATATTATTCCACAGGGTCATTTTACCCGGGCGACCAGAGTTGCCGATGGCTATGAGCTGACCTATGTAACCGGGGAGGGTGAAACGATTTCCAGAACCTATGAAAGGGTACTGATCGCCAGCGGTAGAGATTCCAATCTGCGCAGTATGCAACTTGAAAATGCTGATCTGGTTCTCGACTCCAGAGGAATGCCACAGTATGATCCGCAGACGATGCAGTGCGGCGATGCACCAATATTTATAGCCGGTGATGCAACCGAAGACCTTCCCCTGTGGCACGAAGCATATCTGGAGGGGCGGATTGCCGGGGACAGCGCCATCAACTTTCCCGCGAGAAAAGAGGGTAAACGAGTTGCCGGCCTTGGTATTTATTTTACCGACCCACAAATGGCGACAGTTGGCGCGGCTTATAGTGAGCTTAATCCAGAAAAAACTATCACCGGGCGGGCACGGATGGCTCAGGGGCCCCGTCACGAAATTTATAACGATCATCGTGGCATGATTCAGGTCTATGTCGACAAGGAGAGTGGCTCTTTGTTGGGGGCAGATATATTTGGTCGCGGAGCTGAGCATATGGCTCAAACACTGGTATTGGCGATTCAGCACCAAATGACCGTCAATGAAATTCTCCAGATGCCGGTTTATCACCCTTCTTTGGAAGAAGTGATGAAAGAAGCACTTAGCAAGGCGTTGTTTCAATTGAAATAATGGACTATGGTCAGGGTGGGGGGCTTCACCCGTTATCTCTTTTTGTGTTACAACCCTGAATCCGTGAAACGGATATAAAAACGGCCTGACAATATGGCAAAAAAAGAAAAAATCAGATGAAATATTCACGAGTTTACATAGAATCGGTTGGTTACGAACTGGCACCGATCGTCATGACCTCTGCGGAGCTGGAAAGCCGACTGCGGCCGATGTACGATGCTCTCCATATTGCACCTGGACAGCTCGAAGCACTGACCGGAATCCGTGAACGGCGCTGGTGGAAGTCGAACACACCGATTTCTCAAGGTGCTATTGCTGCTGCCGAAAAAGCACTACTGGAGCGAGATATCTCACCACTGGATATCGGTGCAGTGGTTTATGCAGGGGTTTGTCGCGAACATTTTGAGCCGGCAACAGCCTGTCAAGTTGCAGCTGCGTTGGGTGTTCGAGGTAACGCAGCTATTTATGATACATCTAATGCCTGCCTCGGGGTTCTGAATGGCGTTCTCGATATTGCCAACCGGATTGAGTTGGGTCAGATTCGTGCTGGTCTGGTTGTGGCATGCGAGAGTTCTCGTGAAATTAATGAAATCATGATCCAGCAGATGCTGGATAATCCGTCGATGGATTTATTTACAACCTCTTTGGCGACCTTGACAGGTGGCTCAGGGGCTGCTGCCGTGTTGTTGACCGATGGTTCATTTTCACCCTCCCGACGCCCGAAATTGCTCGGCGGGGTCAACATTGCCGAGCCGCAATTTCACGAACTCTGCCGTTGGGGGATCAATACCGAGTCACCGGAAAATCATATCCCTTATATGCAAACGGACTCCGTTGCAGTGATGAAACACGGTGTCGAACTGGGTAAACGAACCTGGGAGGCTTTTGCCAGCGAAGTCGGGATTACAGCTGAGCGCATTGACAAGGTTATCTGTCATCAGGTGGGAGAAGCTCATCAGAAACTGATATTGCAGACAATTGGGGTTGATCCGGCAAAGGATTTTCCCACCTTTGAATTTCTCGGTAATATGGGGACGGTTTCCCTGCCCATCACTGCAGCAATTGCCAAAGAGCGTGATGAATTGCGTCCGGGAGATCTGGTCGGCTTTCTCGGTATTGGCAGCGGACTCAATTGCCTGATGCTGGCTATTCAATGGTGATAGCGTCGCAAAAAATCCGCCCTGCTGCGTTGCAGCGGTTTTTCAAGATCTCGACATACAAAAGTATGTCTTCGTCCTTGAAAAACCACTACGCCTTGCAGGACGAAATTTTTCTTAGCTATCCTTCTTTTTAAGAGACTATTGATGGAAATAAATTCTGCTCTGTTTAAATCTGAATACCCCTTTAAAAATAATTATTTCGATCTGAATGGTTTGAAATACCATTATCTTGATGAAGGTAAAGGTGATCCGGTCGTCATGTTACATGGGAACCCCTCCTGGTCATTTTATTATCGCCATCTGGTGCGTGAGCTGCGTAGCGATTACCGTCTTATTGTTCCCGACCATATTGGTTGTGGCCTGTCGGATAAACCAGCGGATTCGCTTTACACATATACCCTGGAACAGCGGGTCGATGATCTTGATGTGTTACTGGAAAGCCTGAAACTGAAGAAAAAAATCACTCTGGTGGTTCACGATTGGGGCGGCATGATCGGCATGGCCTGGGCGGCCCGTCATCCCGAGAAGATTGCCCGGCTGGTTATTCTGAATACTGCGGCATTTCATCTTCCGGCCACAAAAAAGTTTCCGTTGGCTCTTAAAATCTGCCGTGACACCCAGTTGGGAGCATTTCTGGTGCAGGGATTTAATCTGTTTGCCCGTGGGGCTGCCCTGGTTGGTTGCAAGCGCAACCCGATGTCTGCCGAATTGCGTAAAATCTATTGCAGCCCCTATGATAACTGGCAGCATCGGATTGCTACTCTTCGCTTTGTTCAGGATATTCCGTTGCAATCAGGTGACGCTGGTTACGATTTGATCGATCAGGTTGAAGCCGGTTTGTCGAAATTTTCTGATGTGCCGATGTGCATCTGTTGGGGTGCAAAGGATTTTGTGTTTGATAGTAACTTTCTGGCTGAATGGAAAAAGCGTTTTCCTCAAGCAGAAGTTCACTCGTTTGCCGATTGTGGTCATTATATACTGGAAGATGCCAGGGATGATGTTCTGCCTGTCATCAGCAAGTTTCTGCAGGAAAATCCGCTACCCCAATCAGGCCGGTAAATTATGCCCGGATCACAAAGCTACAACATTGCGGCCCATTTACCCGCTATGGCAACAAAACAACCCACCACCTGGGCCGTCCATTTCCCCTATAAGCGGGATAAAAACAACCAACCCGTTTACCAGAGCTTGACCTACGCCGAACTTGATCAGCAGAGTAACAGGATTGCCGCAGGACTCGAATCAATCGGAATCGTTCGTGGTATGCGTACAGTTCTTATGGTCAAACCCAGTCTCGATTTTTTTGCTCTGACATTCGCCCTGTTCAAGGTTGGCGCGGTCCCCATATTGATCGACCCCGGCATGGGAGTGAAAAACCTCAAGGTGTGTCTGGCTGAAGCGGAACCTGAAGCCTTTATCGGCATCCCCAGGGCTCAGATCGCGAGATTGCTGTTTGGTTGGGGAAAAAGTTCCCTGCAAATATTTGTCACTGTGGGGCAACGGCTGTTCTGGGGTGGCACAACCCTTGAGCGGTTGATTAAGTCAATTTCGTCTACGGAGCCTTATGAAACGGCGCAGACTACAGCCGATGAAATGGCTGCGATTCTGTTTACCAGTGGCAGTACCGGTGTTCCCAAGGGGGCGGTTTATAGTCATGGTAACTTCATTGCACAGGTTGAAGCATTAAGGGATATCTATCAGATCAGCCCTGGTGAGATAGATCTTCCTACTTTTCCTCTGTTCGCTTTGTTTGCTCCAGCCTTGGGGATGACTTCGGTGATTCCAGAGATGGATTTTACCCGCCCTGGTTCAGTCGACCCCGAAAAAATTATTGCTGCAATCACGCGTTTCAATGTTACTACGATGTTTGGTTCACCAGCGTTGATTCGGCGGGTTGGGCTGTATGGTGAAAAACACGGGGTTAAATTACCGTCACTGAAAAGGGCTATTTCTGCGGGAGCACCGGTTCCCGCTGTGGTGATGGAGCGTTTCGTTAAAATGCTCAATTCCGGGGTTCAGGTTTTTACCCCGTATGGCGCAACCGAGTCGCTACCGGTTTGCTCTATTGGTAGCGAAACCATTCTTCAGGAAACTCGTTCTGCGACCGATCAGGGGAGGGGCGTCTGCATCGGATTCCCGGTTCCGAGCACTAAACTGGAAATTATCCGGATCGACGATCAGGAGATTCCCTTGTGGCACGACGATCTGCAGGTCACTGACGGAGACATTGGTGAAATAGCTGTCAAAGGACCGCAGGTGACACACAGTTATTTTAATCGCGATGAATCAACCCGGTTGGCAAAAATAACCGTTTCCGAAGGTGGAGATTTTTTTCACCGGATGGGTGATCTCGGTTATCGCGATGAGCAGGGACGGATCTGGTTTTGCGGGCGTAAGGCCCATCGCGTCGTAACGGCCACAGAAACACTGTTTACCATCCCCTGTGAGGCGATTTTCAATACCCACGCTAAGGTGTTTCGGACCGCGTTAGTTGGTATTGAGACGGAAGGGGTAACACAGCCCGTTGTTTGTGTCGAATTAGAAAAGGGTTTAAACCAACCAGAACAGTACCAGCTTGTTGACGAGTTGCGGGGGATTGCTCAGTCCAATAAAATTACTAAAAACATTCAACATTTTCTGATTCATCCGTCATTCCCCGTTGATATCCGCCATAATGCGAAAATTTTTCGGGAGAAACTCGCCGTATGGGCTCAGGAGCAATTACGATGAAGATTCTGGTTACGGGTGGTGGTGGCTTTCTTGGTCAGGCAATAGTTAATCTATCGCTTCAACAGGGTGCAACTATCTCTTCTTTTTCACGTAATCTTTATCCTCGATTAACGGCACTTGGTGTTGAGCAGTCTGTTGGGGATTTATCCGATCTCTCTGCTGTTATCAAAGCTGTTGATGGATGTGATCTGGTTTATCATGTGGCTGCCAAGGCTGGTGTCTGGGGCAGTTATGCCGATTTCTACCAGCCCAATGTCATCGGGACTAAAAATATCATTCAAGCCTGCAGAAAATGTAACGTCAATCGCCTTGTTTATACCAGCTCACCAAGTGTGGTTTTTGACGGTTCCGACATGGAAAATATTGATGAATCGATACCATACCCCGATCATTATCTGTCCTGGTATCCGCAGACCAAAGCCGAGGCAGAGCAAATTGTTCTTGCCGCTAACGACGCTTCACTGGCCACGGTTGCACTACGGCCACACCTGATCTGGGGGCCGGAGGACAACCATCTGGTGCCACGAATTCTGGCACGGGGTCGGGCGGGTGCTTTACGGCGGATCGGAGATCGCCCTTGCCTGGTTGATACTGTTTATATTGATAATGCCGCTAAGGCGCATGTGCAGGCAGCAGAAAAACTTTCGCCAGGCTCGGTTGTATCGGGAAAGGCTTATTTTATTTCCAACGATGAGCCCGTGCCGCTGTGGGAGATTATCAACCGGATCCTTGCTGCAGGGGGGCTTCCCGCCGTGAAAAAAAGTATTTCACCGCAGCTCGCCTTTTTTGTCGGCTCGCTACTCGAAACCCTTTATCGCACCTGCAAACTATCTGGTGAACCAAAAATGACCCGGTTTGTCGCGAAAGAGATGTCAACAGCCCACTGGTTTGACCTTTCTGCTGCAAAGGCTGACTTTGGTTACCATCCCGATGTCTCTATTGATGAAGGGCTCAAACGTTTACAGGATTGGTTGCAACAAGGACGCTGATGTGAAATGCAAGATCACGCGCTGGCACTATCCTGCAGAAGAATTCATCCTTAAAGATGAAGAACTTCACCTGTGGCGGTTCAGCCTCGATTGTTCAGAAGACGCGCTGGTTGCGTTGCAGAGTCTATTGACTCACGATGAAGTGTTACGTGGGGAACGTTTACTCGATTCGCAGAAAAAAATTCAATTCATTGTTGCAAGAGCCAGATTAAGGCAGATTTTAAGTCATTATCAAAACGTCTCTCCCTCCCAAATCAAGTTTCAGTACAATCATTATGGTAAACCCGCTGTAGCTGAATCGCAGGGTTCTCTAGTGTCATTTAACTTATCTCACTCCGGTCAGTGTGGAGTTCTGGCTGTAGTCAACAGGATTGCTGTCGGAATTGACATTGAGAAAATTGAAGATGATTTGGATTTTATTCAGCTGGTGGATCGATATTTTGATCTGCGTGAACAACGACAATTTCACCAATATTCACCTCAGAAGGAGAGGCGCGGTTTTTACCGTCTCTGGACACAAAAGGAAGCTGTGCTGAAATTGATAGGTGAAGGTCTTCTGACACGACCTTCAACTGTTGAAAATAAAATAAATGATTTGCATCTAAGAAGTTTCTCCGTCGCCCCCGGTTATGTCTGCAGCGTAGCGACAGAGAAAATTTATACTTCTGTTCTCAGATTCCACCTCCCTGAAGACATCAATCCATGATCACTTTCAGTCTTTCGTTCCGTCTGTGGTATTCTTTATAGATGATGGCGTCACCATCCCATAAGTTTTTTTGCGAAAACAGCCTGTGGAGCCCATGGACGGGCGACCAAAATCGAGGGCTGGTTTCTAAGTCCTTGATTTTGTGAGCAAGA
>LLYT01000043.1 GCA_002049545.1 Deltaproteobacteria bacterium tcs-42
CTCACAAAATCAAGGACTTAGAAACCAGCCCTCGATTTTGGTCGCCCGTCCATGGGCTCCACAGGCTGTTTTTCAACAGCCTGTTAGACTATCAGGCTGCAGGCTGAATTCAGCCCCCAACTTGTGCCATAGAAAACGGGGAATAGGCAGCATGGGAACTCAAGGTATGACAGGCAGGTTTATCGCTGACCAGCCGTTGCAATTCAGTGGCAACATGATCGATGTTCCCCGGGACTAGCAGTGGTTTCAAGTCAAATTCGTGATCGGAAAAAAGGCAGGTTCTGACCCCTCCCGAAGATGTAATTCGAATTCGGTTACAGTCTTGACAAAAGTGCCCCGATAGCGGCGCAATCACCCCAATTCTGCCTTGCGCCCCGGCAATTGCAAACTCCTCGGCCGGACCCGCCAAAGCACCCCGATCCACGGGATGGAGGGTGTAATAATCATTCAACCGCTGCAGGATTTCATGACTGGGAACAACCAGGGAGCGCCAGCCTTGATCCTTCTGAACCGGCATATACTCAATAAAACGAACGGTACAATCATGCTGCTGCGTCAGTTTGGCAAAATCAAGAATTTCATTATCGTTACGGCCGCGCATCACCACCATATTGACCTTGTAGGGAAGCCCGACATTTTCAGCGGCTGCAATCCCGTCCAGCACCTGAGAAAGCAAATCTCGCCGGGTCAATCGATTAAACATGGCCGGTTGCAGTGAATCGAGGCTGATATTGAGGCGTTTCACCCCGGCATCTTTCAACTCCTGCGCCATTTCGGCAAGAAGCACTCCATTGGTCGTCAGCACCAATTGCTCCAGTCCTGAAATAGTTGCCAGTTGTTCCAGAAACGGAACGATCCCGGTTCGGACTAAAGGTTCACCACCAGTCACCCGAATTTTTTCAATTCCAAGAGAAACCGCCGCTTTGGCAATCAATAAAAATTCTTCGTAGCTGAGAATTTCTGCATGTCCCAGCTTCTCAATTCCATCAGCTGGCATACAATAGACACAACGCATATTGCAACGATCGGTGACAGACAACCTTAAATAATTAATTTTTCGTCCAAAATTATCGGATAGGCGCATAAATCGACAAACTCCACCTCTAGCGACTGGATAACAACCGGGAACCTCCCGAGCTTAGCATATTTCTGCTTATTGAAAAATCAAAAGCTGTTATAATTTCGTTTGTCGCACAAATTCTTGAGGGGTTAATGGTTGTCCTGCCGCATCACTGACTCCTCTTATTCTGATTGCTGCCAAAACTAATTTTTTCAAGGAGGTAGACTATGCAGAAACTGATTCGCATCGAACCGTCGAAGTGTATCGGTTGCAAGACCTGTGAAATGGCTTGTTCTTTCAAGCATACAGGTGAATTCATGCCAAGTCGTTCACGTATCTTCAACGAGGTTTTTCTTGATGAAGCCAAGTTTATCACTGTCACCTGTATGCAGTGCGATGATCCCTGGTGTGTCAAGGCCTGCCCCAAATCAGCCATCAGCAAAGAGATGCCGTCCGGCGTTGTTATTGTCGACCGGGATCGCTGTGTCGGGTGCCGTACCTGCGTCAGCGCCTGTCCTTTCGGCATGATTAAGTACGTGCCAACCCTGGGTAAAGTCGACAAATGTGATCTCTGTGGCGGCGACACCCCCGAATGTGTCTCTTTCTGCCCAACCGGATGTTTGACTCTGGAGGAAGAGGATACACCGCTGCGGCAAAAAGTGCTGCGTTTCGTTAATGCAATGAAAGACGGGCAGATGGAGGCTTGATATGAGTAGATTTGATCTGAAAGGGTGGAGCGGAAAGCTGTTACGTGTCGATTTGACCGCCGGAACCTGTACCGATGAAGTTCTCAATGAACAATGGGCAAAAGAATACCTCGGGGGTCGCGGCCTGGGGACAAAATATTTTACCGAAGAAGTTGCTGCCGATGTCGACCCATTCTCAGCTGAAAACAAACTGATCCTGGCCACCGGGCCACTGACAGGAACCTACGGAGCCGCCAATGGCCGCTACATGGTTATCACCAAGTCGCCACTGACTGGAACCATTGCCAGTTCCAATTCAGGAGGATACTTCCCCTGCGAACTGCGCTACGCCGGCTACGATATGGTTATTTTTGAAGGCAAGGCCGAGCATCCCTCTTATCTGCAAATTCATAATAATAAAGCTCAACTGATGGGCGCCGTCCATCTTTGGGGCAAGTCAACCCAGGATACCGAAGATCTGATTCTTGCCGAATTCCATGGCGACGCCAAGGTTGCCGCTATCGGCCCTGCTGGTGAAAATCAGGTCAGCTTTGCCGCGATTATCAATGACAAGCATCGTGCGGCAGGACGGACCGGCATCGGTGCCGTTATGGGGAGTAAAAATCTCAAAGCGATCGCAGTCCGTGGAACCGGAGGGGTTAAGATTGCCGATCCGGCAGCCTACCGCGAGGCGGCCATTGAAGCCTACGGGATGCTCAAACAAAACCCCGTTTCTGGCCAGGGTCTCCCTGCCCTTGGGACCCCGGTTCTGGTGAATGTGATTAACCAGCTCGGCGCTCTACCAACCAATAATTTCCAGAAGGATACCTTTGATGGGGCCGAAGCAATTTCAGGCGAAACCCTGGCTTCAACCTACCTGAAGCGGAATAAAGGATGTATGGGTTGTATTATCGGCTGCGGCCGGGTCACTGGCTTAGCTGGTGCCCGCTTCAGTGGTGATGGAGAAGGGCCCGAGTATGAAACCCTCTTTGCTTTGGGATCCGCCTGTGGCGTCGATGACCTGGCCGCCATTACCAAGGCCAATTATATTTGCAACGAATATGGTATGGATACTATCAGTGTTGGAGCAACGGTTGCCTGCGCCATGGAACTGGCCGAAAAAGGTCTGGTCAGCGAACAGGAGATCGGCATGCCTCTGAGTTTCGGTGATGCCGATGCGTTGGTCAAGCTGGTAGAGATGGCGGGTCAACGAGAAGGGTTCGGAGAAAAACTCGCCATGGGCTCCTATCGTCTCGCCGACAGCTTTGGTGCCCCGGAGCTGTCGATGTCGGTGAAAAAACTCGAATTCCCCGCTTACGACGGTCGTGGCATCCAGGGAATCGGTCTGAATTATGCGACCAGTAACCGTGGCGCCTGTCACGTTCGCGGCTACATGATTTCACCGGAAGTCCTCGGTCTCCCGGAGAAGCTTGACCCCCAGGCAACGGCAGACAAAGCGGTTTGGACCAAGATTTTCCAGGATTTCACCGCAACAGTTGACTCTTCCGGGGTCTGCCTGTTCACCACTTTTGCAATTGGTGCACCACAGTTCGCCAATTTCTGTACCGCTGCGACCGGAGCCGAGTTCACCGAAGAAACCATCATGGAAATAGGTGAGCGGGTCTATAACATGGAGCGGGTATTTAACCTGAAGGCAGGAGTTGATCCTTCGCAGGACAAGCTGCCAAAACGGATCCTGGAAGAGCCGATTTCCGATGGGCCGCTTAAGGGAGAGGTTAATAAACTGGATCAGATGCTACCTGAATACTATCAGGAACGGGGTTGGAGCGCTGAAGGGATTCCAACCGATGAAAGACTCCAGACCCTTGGTCTGGCTTAATACCGTATAAATTTAAACTTTGAGTCAACCCGGGACAGTCCCCGGCTCCATCGGGGGCTGTCTAGCAGGCTGTTGAAAAACAGCCTGTGTAGCCCATGGACGGGCGACCAAAATCGAGGGCTGGTTTCTAAGTCCTTGATTTTGTGAGCAGGACGGAAATCGCATTTTCGGCTTGCGGAGTTGAAAAGGCCCAGGATGGGACTTTTTCAACATCCTGCTAGAGGTTTACGGGCCATGAAAACGCGGCAATTCACACCGCAAAACCGGGACAGCTCCCATGCGGGGTCAGTCCCGGTTTTGCTGACACCATCTATCAAACTAATCAGGGGGATCCCCTATGGCTGAACACTACGATTTCGTCATTATCGGCAACAGCGCCGCTGGATTACAGGCACTACGAACTTTACGTCGCCATGATCAACAGGTATCGATTGCCCTTATTGATCGTGAGGACTGCCCCGCCTATTCACGGGTTCTGACCCCTTATTATATTGGGGGTCATATTCTCCGTGAGGGCCTCGATATTGTCGATCACTCCTTCTATGACGAGTGGGGCGTCACCGCTATTTTCGGTCATTCGGTCATCTCAATCGATCCCGAAAAACATTCTCTGCAACTGGCGGATGGTCGCGAAATCAACTTCAAGAAACTCCTCATCGCCACGGGTGCCGAAGCTCGAACCCTCCCTGCGGCAACACAACGGGCCTGCGTTCTCCGCCATATGGCTGATGCAGAAAGGCTGATCGACCTTTTTCAGAATCTAAAAAGTGTCACAGCTGTCGGAGCCGGCCTGGTCAGTCTGCCGCTGCTCTCTCATGCTTCGGAGCAGGCCGAAAAACATCTGGTCGTTGGCTCCAATCGTATTTTCAGCCGCGTTGTCGATGTTGAAACCTCAGCCATCCTGGAAGATCAACTCAAAGAAAAAGGTCTGAACATTCATAAACAAAATGATGTTCAGGAGATGGTCGAAGCAGAGCAATTACAGCTGAATCTGGCGAACGGAAAACAATTGAGCAGTGATCTGCTGATTGTTGGCAAGGGGGTGGCTCCCAATACCCATCTGGCAACTGCAGCCGGCCTTGAAGTGGCTGACGGAATTTTGATCGACGCTCACTGTCGCAGCAATCATCCCGATGTTTATGCCGCTGGAGATGCTGCCGAAGGGCTGGACTTTATCACCAGTGAAAACACCATCCAGGGCAACTGGATGACCGCAGTGGAGCAAGGTGAAAATGCAGCCCTGAATATGCTTGGAATCGAATGCCCCTATCAGGGCAGCCTGAAAAATAATATTACTGAAATCTTTGGCGTCGAGGTTGCTGCTATCGGCTATTGTCAGGACGATGTTGCTGAGATTATCACCAGTTGGAACAGTGCAACGGGGCGTTTCCGCAGGGTATTTCTGGATGAAAAACAACGCGTTGTCGGAGTCAATATGATTGGTGAAACCAATGATGCCGGCCTCTACTACCAGTTGATCACCAGCCGCAGTGTTTTCCCGGGGAAACAGATGCTGACAGGGACCGCCAACTACGCACAGACACTGTTTCGCCTGGAATAACTGATGATCAATATTCAGTTTTATAGTCTGCTGCGACTATTATTAAAACGGGAAAAGTTTGAGTTGCCGGCGGTGGTAAATGAGACCGTCGGACAACTTCTGCAGCGCCTGCAACAGCAATTAGCGACCCCATTCCTGCAAAAATTGCTGGATGATCAGGGAACTCCAATTCCTGGAACCATCATTATGGTGAATCGGCGCAATATCCACCATCTGGAACAGCTGGAAACCCAGGTTCAGGACGGCGATGTCGTTGCCCTTTTCCCTCCCGGCGCCGGAGGTTAGGTGCCAGCGGCAGAACGCTATAATCGACAAATTCTCCACTGGGGACAGAAGCGACAACAACGGCTTGAAACGGCAACTGTCCTGATCGCCGGAGTTGGTGGCCTGGGGGCAACGGTCGGCCAACTACTCGTCCGGGCCGGGATTGGCAAACTTTATCTGGTCGATACCGGGCGGATCGACTGGCCCGATCTCAATCGCCAGCTCCTCTACACCGAAGCAGATATCGGTCAGACCAAACTTGAGGTTGCCAGACAAACACTGCAACAGATCAATGCTAACGTCAAAATTGAACTGCTGCCAACCCGCATCGACCACACCTTCCAGGCTCCTGCCGATGTTGCAATTATAGCCGATTGTCTCGATAACTATACCAGCCGCTTCGATCTGGAAGCTGGTTTGTCCACCGATTCATTTCTGGTTCATGGGGGGATTGAAGGGGATCAGGGGCAGGTTCTGACCCTGCAAAAAGGGAAGTCACAATCACTGGCTGATATTTTTACCGGGACCCGCCAACCCCCTGACGTAATCCCCGTCACTGGCGCAGGTGCAACAATCCTGGCTGGTTTCATGGTTAATGAACTGTTCAATACTATTTTTGGACAACCACAACTGCTCAACCGTTTCCTGATTGTCGGGCTCAGTGATCTCCACCTGACTTTTCTAGACGTCTAACTCCACCCCCCCATAAAATTTCAAGATGCCCTGATATTTTCACAGAAATAGTCATTTTTCGACCATTTCTGTGAAAAAATTTTGACTTTCTGCCGAAAATGTTGGAACATTTCCTGGAAGTAGTCATATTGCGACTATTTCGATAGGAAAATTGCGATATGAATAAACTCACGGAACAATTTTTTTCGGCAGACATCAATGTCTTCACTCCGGCGGATGTAATCACAGTTGTCGATGGCTCAAATTTCAGCCGTCATGGACTAATCAAGCGGGCTATATCTTCCGGAGAAATCCTGTGAAAGGTCAGGGTCAGAAAGGTCAGGGTCAGGTCGTGAAAAGGAAGTACTTTACTGATATTTCAAGACCTGACCCTGCTTTTTGTGACCCCGCTTTTTGGGATTGGCGCTAACAAAGCGGAGCCACCTAAGTAGCCCCGCTTTGTAATGTCGAAATATTTTACAATTGTAAGAAAAACTTACTTTCTCTTCCTTCTGTAGAGGGCCAGTCCTGCCAGCCCGCCGCCGAGGAGGAGGATGGTTGATGGTTCCGGGACGGGGGCTACCCTTTTGAATCGGCCATCAATAAGAATATCTGAAAAAACACGATCATTGAACATAGTTGCATCCTGTAGGGAGCCTACGCTATAGGTGCTTCCTTCAAAGAAGTCCACCCTGCCGATTTCAGAATCGAAAAAAGTGATGTTGGTTCCATCAGACACATCCCACAGTTCAGAAACTTCAGACCCGTCTGCGCTCAACACAATCTTGACATGAGATTGATCGGCAGTTGTGCCGGAAGAAGCATTTAGCATGTTAGGTAGGGTGAGTGTGTACCCAACGCCTACACCTGATGTCGTCGTCCAGTTTAGAAGGTTTCCTGAAATACCAGTAAAGCCCCCCGCTGTAAAGGCGCTTTCACTAATTGTCATTGTGGATGTAAAGTCTGAATCTCCATTGCAATTTGCATCATCGCAGACCCACTCATAAATTGCCGTCGCATGCGCATTGATGCTTACAATACCCAAAAAAACTGTCATTAAGCATGCAATAAAATACTTTCTCATACAGACCTCCTTTCTAAAGTTTCTAGGCGCCAAATAGGAAGTGTTTATCTAGGGCACCTACAGGTGCTCTTTTGCCAATGCATTAAGAATGAAAATGGCTAAAACAGCGTGGCGGGTAAATTCACAAAATAGATAAAAAAAGAAAGTTCAAAAGGTGGAGGTAGGTTGACCGCAGAAGTAGAGTGATCGAATCAATCTGTACAATCTGTATATAAAGAACATGCAAGAAAAATGCCCCTTATGTCAAGTGTGCAATTTCAGTAAGTTGCTGATATACGACGAAAAACATCATCATTTATGTAAAAAAATCCGACGGATCTAGGTGTTCATTTGGCCAAAATAGACTGATTTGTCGATAATATTGACAGGGGTGATATAGAATGTACCCCTGTCAAAAAAAACGATTAGTTGCCAATAACCATTTAAGCCCGCAGCAACAGATTGTACATATAAGCCACATAGCTGCGTAAATAATAAGTTATGCAATATTCAAGAACGGGTAGAACGGGACGCTCTTAAGGGGTAGAACGGGACGCTCTTAAGTAATTAGGGGTAGAACGGGACGCTCTTAAGTAATTAAATAAGGGCGAGCGGGATCTGACCAAGCTAACCTTTTGAAATCACGGTGATTATGATTGGATTTCCGGTCAAAATACGCCTTAGATCCGTTACCTTTCGATGCAAATCAGGATATCCCGCAAAACTTCAGGACGGCCTGAGTTTTCTCATAGAAATAGTCATTTTTCGACTATTTTGCAAAATATTATTTTGACTTTCTGTCGAAAATGTTAGAATATTTCCTGGAAGTAGTCATATTGCGGCTATTTCGATAGGAAAATTGCGATATGAATAGACTCACGGAACAATTTTTTACGGCAGACATCAATGTCTTCACTCCGGCGGATGTAATAACAGTTGTCGATGGCTCAAATTTTAGCCGTCATGGACTCATCAAGCGGGCTATCTCTTCCGGAGAAATCCTGAATATTCGTCGTGGGTTATACTGTCTGGCACCGAAATTCCAGAAAAAAACCGTCAGCGTTTACTCACTGGCCCAACGTATTTATGGCCCAAGTTATGTCAGTCTTGAGACGGCGCTCAGCTATCACGGCTGGATTCCCGAGGCAGTCTATGCCTGTACCTGCGTCGTCTACCGTACAGCCAGGCAGTTTGAAACACCTCTTGGTATTTTCAGCTACAAACATGTGCCACAACAAACATTCTATTCGAGTGTTGAACGATGTGAAGATAAAAACGGAAATGTCTTTCTGCTGGCGACACCGGTGAAGGCTTTGGCCGATTATGTCTACCTGCATCGGTTAAATTGGACGGGCATTGCCGATCCGGCGAAGAGCCTGCGAATTGATCTGGAAGACCTGGAAAGCGTCAATCATCAGGTGCTTTCCGATTTGGCTGAGAATTACACGAATAGCAGGGTTAAGAAATTTTTGACCGGCTGGCTGAAGGAATTAAAGACATGAGTGTACAAATGATTCAGCAACGGCTGCGGGGATACAACTGCAAAACGGACATTGAAGAACAACAGGCAATTCGCGAAATCAGCCAGGAGGTTGTCCTGGCGGCACTGGGGCGTGGAGATTTTTTTAAACATGCGGCTTTTCAGGGTGGGACATGCCTGCGGATTTTCTACGGATTGAATCGCTTCTCCGAAGATATCGATTTTATGCTGCGAGAAACAAATCCAGCTTTTCAGTTGCAAGACCACATTAAGCACTTGGCTGATGAATTGTCCGCTTATGGATACAACATCGAAATTAGCGACCGCAATAAGGCCGATGCGACGGTCAAAAAAGCGTTTCTGAAAGACAGCTCTCTCGGCAAAGTGATTGATTTGCGGTACGCCGATCAATCCGGTCCAATGGCTAAGATCAGAATCAAACTTGAAGTGGATACCAATCCGCCCGCCGCGAGTGGTTACGAGTTAAAATATCTGGACTTTCCGTTTGTTTCGTCGGTGACGGCGCAGGACAAGCCCAGCCTGTTCGCGGGAAAAATCCACGCTCTGCTCTGCCGCGAATATATCAAGGGCCGGGATTGGTACGATTTTATCTGGTACACCAGCAACCGCATCGGAATCAATTATGATTTTCTTACTTCAGCCCTCAATCAAGCTGGCCCTTGGCGCAACCGGGATATCACTGTCGACAAAACATGGCTACTGAATGAACTGAAACAGAAAATCACTTTAATAGACTGGAAATCTGCCGCTGAAGATGTGCAACGCTTCGTCCGTGCCGATGAGCAGCCATCACTGAAGTTATGGAGCAAGGAGTTGTTTTTGGGGCAGTTACAGAAACTCGATTAAGCATGGTGTTGTGCTGATTTTACATTGTGGTGCAGTGATATTTGTTGTGAGTCGAAAGGGGACAAATTAAATCCTTGTTGCTGCTTTAAGTTAGGTGGCAAATAGCAACTTATTTATTGCTCGCTATAGCAAAAGGGGCTAATATGTTTCCTGTGCCCTTAAAAAGCAATACAGGAGTTTACAATGGCAAGCTCTCTACTTCAGCAGCTCAAAAAAAGACGCTTAAGGCTGGGACTCAAGCAAAAAGACATGATGATGCGTATCGGCGTATCTCGCCAGCAGTACCAACGCTTGGAGTCCAAGGGTAATCCGCGCCTGGATACTTTGGAATTGATTGCAAAAGGGCTTAATGCAGAACTGATGCTTATTCCCAAAGAAAAGGGTCGCGCCGTAACAGCCGTGCTTGAAAGTGTCGAACCGGACCGGTCGGGGCAACAGAACTCAGAGCAGGGCATGGAGAATAAAAGGAAAAGCCTGTCTGATGACCCTTGGCAGGATATCCTTGCGGATGACCTATGAATACTCTTACCGCTGATGAAGTCAACGTACTGAGGCTGAGATTGCACGGAAGACTGGTTGGCTATCTGGCCGGTTTTCATGATGGCCGTAACGTTTTGAGTTTTGCCGATGACTTTATATCCGCTGCCGCTCGACCAACCTTCACCTTGACGACGCACCCCGAATTCTCACGCTCGGAAAAACTGCTGACTGAGCCTTGGTCGCGCAGCCGGAAATTACATCCCGTACTCTCCAATTTACTCCCGGAGGGAGCATTAAGGGAATTGCTGGCCCAGAGTCTCAAGGTGGATGTCGATAGCGAATTTTATCTGTTCTCGTATCTGGGGCAGGATTTGCCCGGCGCGTTGATTGCCGAGCCGATGGAGCCGGATGAGGTCCCGGGAACGGTTTTGGCCGCGCACGGAAAAGCCAAGGCCGTTAAGTTCGAGAAGATCTATCGGGAGAACAGATTCTCTCTCGCCGGTGTCCAGATGAAGTTTTCCATGAAGCACCGGGACGGTCGCTACAATCTGTCCACGGGGGATGTTCTTGGCGACTGGATCATAAAGACACCTTCAACCCAACACAAAGATGTGCCGGTTAACGAATTCACGGCGATGACATTGGCGGCGATGGCAGGCGTTGACCTGCCCGAAATAAAGCTGGTGGAACTGGACAAACTAGACAATTTGCCGCCAATCAATTTGCCCGACGAAAAGCTGGCATTTGCCATAAAACGCTTCGATCGTAGTGATAATCGACGCATTCACATGGAAGATTTTGCGCAAGTACTGGTGAAGTATCCCCATGAAAAATACAATTCCGCAAGTTATGAACAGATAGCCAAAATTCTTTACAATTTCTCCGGCGCTGGTCTGGCTGACGCGCAGCAGTTCGCCAGGCGTTTGTTGGTGAATATCCTCCTGGCAAATGGCGATGCGCACATTAAAAACTGGAGTCTACTCTATTCCGATCAAATTACACCCCGATTGTCCCCGGCCTATGACATTGTGACGACAAGGGTTTATATTGATGACGAAAGCCAATACGCGCTCAATCTTGGAAAGACGAAGCAGTGGTATGAAGTTAGCTATACCAATTTTGAGGCCTGGGCCAAGCGTGCCGGAATTCCTTGGCGCGCTATAAAGCCGCATCTTGATGACACCATGGAAAGAGCACGAAGTTTATGGCCCGGGGGAATAAAAGATCTCCCCATGAATGATGAACACAAAGAGAGACTTCGGGAACATTGGGCTGGTCTGCAGCAGGACTTTCGGATTTAGTATTTTCGGTGTGGAGTACGGGTGGATTTGTTGCGGATCACGCTATTTGCCCGTAACGCCGGGAAAACACCTTTTCGAAAAAGTTGCCAGCCAGTTCAATAGGGCTGATCCCAATGCTGCTGACCGTGATCTGCGCTACGAATTGCGTGATCGCAGAAAAAGTATAAAACCCTTGACTTAAATGTGTGCGTCTACATAATTTATTGGGCTCGTCAGCAGAATCTGTGGAGATATTCAGGTTCCGGTAACTTTCCAAGTTCATGATATAACGCGATTTATAGGCATTTGAGTGTCCTGAAACCGTAGGCTTTTCTCATAGTGAGATTTACCTTTAGGTTCAAAAAGGTCAGGGTCATAAGGTCAGGGTCAGGTCTTGAAAAGGAAGTAATTTACTGATATTTCAAGACCTGACCCTGTTTTTATGCTGTTTTTCATTCCATGGGAGCAATACGCACTGTCTGCCACAGATATCGCGGCACAGTCTGCATTCTTGAATGAACATCTGCTCTTCTCAGTGACTCTGTGTCGCAGTGGCAACAGACAAAAGCCCGTTATTTACAATTGCAGTGCCGGTTCCTGCAATGCCGCCATTTGCTCACGCAATTCGAGGATATGTTCACCCCAGTATTGCATCGTGTTGAACCAGGGGAAGGTCCGTGGAAAAGCCGGGTCATTCCAGCGTCGGGCCAGCCAGGCACTATAATACACCATCCGTAGCGTGCGCAGCGGTTCGATCAGTTGCAGCTCTGCCGGATTGAAATCGTAAAACTGGTGGTAGCCGGTCAGGATTTTATCGAGCTGACGACGCTGCTGATCTTCCACCCCCGAAAGCAGCATCCAGATATCCTGAACCGCCGGTGCCATGCGGGCATCGTCAAAATCAACAAAATGGGGCAGATCTTTGCGCCATAACATGTTGCCGCTGTGGCAATCGCCGTGGGTGCGAATGAAAGTGATACCATCCAGTCGCGCAAAACACTCATCAATTCGTTGCAAAATATCACGGGTCAGGGAAAGGTACGATTCTCGATACTCGTCTGGAATAAACTGTTCAGCGATGAAGGTCACACAGTCATATCCGTGGCTGGTGCTGTCAAGCTTGGGACGAAATTGAAAGGGCTTACCGGCCCCGATCAGGTGAATTCGCCCGAGCAATCGACCGATTATTTCCAGATGGTCGAGGTTATCCAGCTCCGGGGCGTGCCCTCCCTTGCGCGGGGAGAGGCTGAACATAAAATTCTGATAGATGTGCAGGGTTTCGTTATCAGCGTTATGCAGGGGAGCTACGACAGGAAGTTCCTGTTCCACTAGCTCCAGGGTAAAGTCATGCTCTTCCAAAATCTGGGCATCAGTCCAACGCTCGGGTCGATAGAACTTGGCAATCAGCGGTATACTATCTTCAATCCCGATCTGATAAACCCGGTTTTCATAACTGTTGAGAGTGAGAATCCGGCAATCGCAGCGATATCCCTGCGATTCAACCGCATCCATGAGGAAGTCGGGGGTGAGCTGGTCAAAAGGGTGGTTTGTGGTCTCTGCAGCCATAGCTTCCTCGCATCTATTTAATTAAGGAAGACTACCTTTCTTTTCGCCGCAAGTAAAGAAGGTCAACTGATATAAAGTTGTAGTTTTGGCCAGAGCAGAGAAATGGCGATACCCCACATGGTGAGACAGACAAACCCGTCCAGAAGACGCCAGGCGATGGGCTTACGAAATAGTGGAGCAAGGAGAACAGCACCGAGGCTCAAACTGAAAAACCAGATAACCGATGCAGTCATAGCACCAGCTCCAAACAGATAGCGCTCAGTTTGAGATAATTGACCGCTGAATCCACCAACCAACACGATGGTATCGAGATAGACATGTGGATTCAGCAAAGTCAGAGCCAGAGTTGCCAACAGCAGCTTCCGCCGGGATGGGATCGCTTCGGCAGAAGCATCCAAAGACCCTCCTTGAATAGCTGAACGGAAAGAACGCGCACCATAGCAAATTAGAAACAGGGCACCAAACCAGGAGGCAAACTGAATCAATATTGGATTTGTTGCCACCAGTGAGCCAACACCAGTGACCCCGAGCAGAATCAAAGTTGCATCACATAAACTGCAAACAGCAGCAGTCTGAATTGGAAAATTACGCCGAACCCCCTGAGACAGAACAAAAGCATTCTGCGCCCCGATGGCTATAATCAGTCCGCCCCCAATCCCGATTCCCTGTAAAAATGGCAACATGATGCTCCTCCAGAAAATTTAGTATGGTGCGGAGGTTAAACCTTATTATTCTAAAAAGTAAAATTAATTGTTTTTGAATATCATTAGTAGTGCTAATATTGTTGCATGTTGGATTACAAACATATTGAAGCATTGGCAAAGGTTATTCAGGAAGGTGGTTTTGAGCGTGCAGCTCGAGCCCTTTTTTTGACTCAGTCGGCTGTTTCTCAAAGGGTCAGACAGTTGGAAGAATCGTCCGGACAGATCCTGATTTCACGCACCACTCCTCCACAACCAACTGCTGCCGGAAGGACCCTGCTTAATCATTATCAACAGGTGAAGCTACTTGAGGATGGATTATCCTCTAAGCTCACAGATTCACCCACAGAAAAAATGACAACCCTGGCGATTGGGATCAATGCGGACAGTCTGGCACATTGGTTCATTACGGCAATCAGTCCAATACTGCAGAGGATGGATCTGTTGATCGATTTACGGGTGGATGATCAGGAACAGACCCACAGCTTTTTGCGAGCAGGGGATGTTGTTGGTTGTGTCAGTTCTGAAGCGAATGCTATGCAGGGGTGCCGGGTAGAGAAACTTGGAAGTATGACCTATCGCCTTCTGGCAACCCCTGACTTTATAGAACGCTGGTTCCCGGATGAGCTTTCGCTGGAAGCTGCCAGCCAAGCTCCAGCGGTTATTTTTAACCGCAAAGATCGCCTCCATTATCAGTTTTTTGAGAAATATCTAAACATGGTACCGGTATCATTCCCCGCCCATTTTATCCCCGCCCCTGATCAGTTTTTACAAGTTGTTACCGATGGCTACAGCTATGGAATGGTTCCTGACTGGCAAGGTGCTGAACTGTTGGAATCAGGACAATTACAGGAACTGGTCCCCGAAGCAACGCTGAAGATTGATCTTTACTGGCATTGCTGGAATCTGAGCGCCCGTCCATTACAAGATTTTTCAGATCAGATGGTCAAAAGAGCAAGAAAACAACTGACCGGCTAGATAGACCTTAGTCCTCCCCCCCTAAAACATAAAATAATTTTAAATAAATCTTTATTATTTGAAAACTATCATATAGACTGTGCCTACCTAAATTTCTCAGAGGTACGGGAGTCTGCAGGTGAAGATACGTCACTGGACATTGATAGCCGCTCTGCTTATTTCCCTTCCAGGATTCGCTGCGGCAGAGATAGAAACTATTTTCGGTACAGTCCGGAATGCGCAAACCGGAGCTTTGCTCAGCGGTGCTGAACTACACACTGTTGATGGTTCCAGTTTCAGTGCTGAGGATGGTAGTTTTCAACTAAAGTCCAATGATAACGAAATAGTGGTTCGCCTCCCTGGCTACCTGCCACAAAAAGTTGTTGCCGATTTTCCACTCCATCTGAAAATGCAACCCTTCACCCCCAAAGCCCTTTACCTCTCCTACTGGGCTGCCGACAGCCGTGATCGACGGAATCACTTGCAACAGTTGGTGGCTGAGAGCGGAATGAACGCGCTGGTCATTGATCTAAAATCTTCCCGGGGTGATATTGCGTTTCGCAGCCAGACGCCATTAGCTCGGACGGTTGGTGCGCAAAAAGTACGGACCCTGAAAGATCTCCCCGAATATCTGGCTGAACTTAAACAACAGGGGATTTATACGATTGGCAGGATTGTGGTTTTTAAAGATGGTGCCCTGTCCAGGAAGCGGCGCGACCTGGCGGTTCATACTCTGGAGGGATATCTCTGGGAGGATGGTGAGAAAATCAGTTGGGCAGATCCTTTCAATCACGAAGTGTGGGATTACAATATCAGTATCGCAAAAGAAGCTGCGGCCATGGGGTTTGATGAAATTCAATTCGATTATATCCGCTTTCCGGCAAAGTCGGATCTGATATTTTCCCGCGAAAATACCGGCAAAAATCGGGTCACCGCAATCAACGGCTTTCTGCAGCAGGCCAAACAACAATTGGCCGACTACCCGGTGATGACATCGGCCAATATTTTTGGTTATATCTGCTGGAAGCATAAGGACCAAAAGATTGGCCAGCGACTGGTTGACCTGGCCAAACATGTCGATTACCTCTCTCCGATGCTCTATCCATCCGGGTTTACACACGGGGTTCCCGGCTACAAAAACCCGGTAGAAAACTCCTACGCAGTGATCGCCCATTCTTTACAAAAAGCCAGCGAGCTCACCGGGCTCCCTTTGGTCCGCTTTCGCCCCTGGTTACAAGCGTTCCGCGATTATGCGTTTGACCGGAGAAGATTTACTGCAAAAGAAGTTCATGCGCAGATTAATGCCAGCGATGCCAGCGGCAGTCACGGTTGGATGTTGTGGAATGCGGCCAGTCGATTCAGCCTGGCCGGGCTGCAACAGAAAATCCCTTTGGGGGAACTGAATCTGGTTGATGCCAGTCCAAAAGCGGGCGATTCAACCATCCTGACCCAAGCAACAGATCGAAATAAAGACTATTTTCCGACGCTGCAACCGACCCTCTGATTCAGATTTCAAGAAAAAAACAGATAAGCCAATAAAGTCACAACCGTCCCAAGCAGAGCCCCGAGAAAAGCCTCTCTCGGGGTATGGATTTTCAGCAGCAGACGACTCTGGCTGACCAACACAGCAAGCAACAACACCAGCATCCCGATCAGGAAACTATCCCCGAACAGAAACGTGGACACCGCAATTGAGAATGCAACTGCAGCATGTCCACTCGGCATTCCACCGTGCAGAGGGGTGCCGCGATTATAGTGCGACTTGAGCAAGACCACCAGAATAACCACAATCAGCAATGCTCCGACCGGAATGGTCCCTTGCGGCTCGTGCCCAAAGGTCGGCTCACTATCAAACAGTGGAAATATATGTCCCGAAAGAACCAGATAGCCAAGGATAACAGCACCAACGCTGGTCACCAGAACCGCCCCGGCAGCGACATCCTTGGCTCGTTTGGCCAGTTCGTGATAATCGTCGGTGACCAGATCGACGACCGCTTCAATCGCGGTATTCATCAGCTCGGCAAAGATCACCAGAACCGCAGCCAGAACCAGCAGAAAAAATTCGAACGCTGAAATTTTATAAAACAGCGCCAGAAAAACAACCGCCAGTGCCACCACAAAATGGTAGCGCATGTGTCGTTCACTTTTGACCGCCCAGAGAATCCCCTCAATGGCACAGTTAAGACTCTCCAGCCAACTTGTCGGTTTCATACTCAATCCCGCAAGAAATTTGAATAGTTGCTTAAAAGATAACCGCTGATTAGAGTCAGGTTCTGCCAATCACACTGAAATCCCGGTGTTTCGATGGTGTCCAGGATAAAATTGGGCGTCAGTCGTGCAAACGGGTGGCTCCTTGCTGATGACATGTAAAACTCCCGGGAAAGCAGACCGGCAAGCCAGTCTACTCTGCTGGCACCATGGATGTAAAGCTGCTGAGACGAAACAGAAAATCATATCGGTGATCGAAATCCAGGGAGATGAGCCGCTACTCAAAAGCCTGAAAACGTTTCATGAACTTATGATCGATATAGTTTTTGAGCCGAAAAGATCCGCGCCCAGCAAAGAAAAACGGTGATCTGTAAAAAATGCCGGTCTCATCCCCCATATTGAAAATCTGCAGATAGTTGGTTTTCGGCATAAAAGGCTTTAGCTTGGTGCCTCGCAAAGCCGCCTGCAGATTATGATAAATCACCGGCCCTTGACGCACAGCGTAAACACCAACCTTGTCCAATTGGGCGTCGGCAAAACTGATACAGTCGCCACCACCGAAAATGGCGGGATGGGCGGAACTTTGCAGGTAACGATTCACCAGCATCCCGCCATCCGGACCGATCGGTATCCCTGATTCCTTGAAAACTGTGCTGGGGGTGACGCCGATGGCAACAAGGCCAATATCCAGACCGTAACGCCGGCCAGTCGTTGCAACCACTCGACCCGTTTCAACGGCTTTGACCCGACAATTCTCTTCAATGCGGACACCCCTCTCCTGCAACGATTCATAAGCCATCCGGCGCAAGCCTGATGGATAATCTGGCAGGAGCTGATTCCCGGTAAAAACGATAATTTCCAGCGGATTCATCCCTGGCTGCTGACCAAGACGCCAGATATTGCCTGCAATTTCAACCGCAGACGGGCCGCCACCAACCACTCCAACAGTTGTTTTTTTCGCAAAGCCCAGCTCTAATATGCGCTGACGTGCCTGCAGAAGGTTCTCGATAGGTTTGATCGGGAAAATATCGACAGCCGGATCTGCGGTTAAATTTCCGGCAATCTGGCTTCCCAGATTGCATGAAAGAATGTCGTAAGGAAGTTCATCCCCTGAAGCCAAATAAACTCTCCTGGCCACTGGATCGATTCGCTTGACTAGACCCGGAGTAAAGGTTGCCCCCATTTTCTCTGCGACCGTTTTGCTAGCAAAGCGAATCTCTTCCTGGGAGTAGCTTTTACCGAGCAGACCAGGGCCCATGCCCGAATAATAATGATATTCTAAAGAACCAATGACATTAACCTCATAGCCCGCCTCGACAAAGGAATCGAGTTTGGACATTGTCAGCATATGGGCATGACCAGCCCCGGCGATTACAAGTCGTTTCTTCAATGTGCTATCCTCCAGTACCACCAGCCAAAAGCAATGTTTTCATTATATCACTTGCTGTAGCGCAGCCAATAGGACTCCATCTCTCTGCAGCGATCCAGCTTGTGGCCATCGTCGAAACGGTCTTTTGCGCCCGGCAGGCAGGGACTGATTCCAAGACGAATTTTTCCTCTGGCATGATAACTCCCTTTGTGTAAATAATCAGTTGTGACACACTCGCTAAAAAGCATTGGATGGTTATACAATAATGACTGATCTGCTACACACCTATCAAAAGCTGCTGAACCACTATGGCCCGCGTAACTGGTGGCCGGCAGAAACACCCTTTGAGGTGGTCATCGGGGCAATTCTGACCCAGAATACCAATTGGAACAATGTTGAAAAAGCGATTGCCAACCTGCGCAAAGGGGAGGCTCTGACACTTGGCGCCATTCTGAATCTACCATTGGAAACGCTGGAGCAGTTAATCCGTCCATCGGGATTTTTTCGCCAGAAAGCTGAACGGTTGCAGCTTTTTTGTCGCTATCTGCAAGAACACCATCAGGGCAGCCTTGAACATCTGTTCGATCGGGAACTGAATCTGGTGCGTGAAGAGTTGTTGCAATTAAAAGGGATTGGGCCAGAAACTGCCGATTCAATTCTTCTCTACGCCGGGCAACGCCTCTCTTTTGTTGTCGATGCCTATACCTATCGTCTCTTCGGGCGACTTGGCATTCTATCTGGAAAAGAAAAATATTCTGCTGTCAGGGAACTTTTCATGTCCAATTTGCGGCAGGATGTTCAACTGTACAATGAATATCACGCACTGATTGTCATTCACTGCAAAAATTTTTGCCGTAAGAAACCCCTCTGTGACAGCTGTTTTTTCACTGAGATGTGCCTCTATCGACAACAGAATTGTTGATCAATTCGATCAACTGCGCTAGTGTCCCGGTGACCCTGTTACCGATTGAATCGAGATACCGATGGATCACTATCTGTTTCTGTTGAAAAAATTTCTTGGCAACCTGCTGATGCCAGTGCCGGTCACTCTGCTCCTGCTCCTCTGGGCGGTATTGTTGCTGCTCCGCCGGAAAACCCGCTGGCTTGGTATCATCGTGGTGTTTTTTGCGTCAGCATTGTTATTCGTTGGCAGTTATCCCCCTTTGAGCAATCAATATATCTCTCAATTTGAAAGCCGGATTCCCAGCTATCAACAGAATCAAACTCCGGTCGACTATGTTGCCGTCCTTGGCAGCTGGCACCAGTCGGTTACAGAACAGCCGATCACCAGCGAACTCATGCCGACAGCGATTGTCCGGCTGGCAGAGGGGATTCGTATCTATCGCCTTAATCCGGGGAGTCAATTGATCTTTACCGGTTTCAAGGGGGTGGTCGAAGATCCCGTTTCCTATCCCGAAAAACTGCGGGAACTGGCTCTGGACCTGGGAGTTCCAGCTGAGGATATTCTGGTTTTTAATGGCCCCAGAGATACCATGGAAGAAGCGGAGCTGATCGCTGCGAACTTCGCCGACACCTCTCTCGTCCTGGTGACAACAGCACTTCATATGCCACGTGCCCTCAATCTGTTCCACAAAGTTGGTCTTGAACCTCTTCCTGCGCCGACAGGGCACTTCAGTAAACCGTTTAAAAGTTGGTGGACCTTCCCCTCTGGATCAACTTTGGCACACAGTGAATACTGGGCCCATGAGCAGTTGGGATTGCTCTGGATAAAATTGACAGGTCAGGTCAAAAATATGGTTGAAAAAAATTAACCCCCCACCACGATCACAGAAATCATTTCAGCCCCGGGAACAATCTTAAACACGTAAAATTGCGTCCTTTCTTCTTGAACTTAAATGGCGTATTTGCTAGCCTGCGGGATCATTTCGCCAGCAACCCAATATTATCACAATCTCTGCGGAGTCGAATCAGCATGGACTATAAAGATACCTTGAATCTGCCCAAAACCGACTTTCCAATGCGTGCCAACCTGCCGAACCGCGAACCGGAACTGCTTAAGCATTGGCAACAGATCGGCCTGAACGATCGACTGGAAGCCGCAAACAAAGGGAAACAGAGCTTCATCCTCCACGATGGCCCTCCCTATGCCAACGGCCACCTGCACATGGGACATGCCCTGAACAAAATTCTCAAAGATATCATTGTCAAAAGTAAGCGGATGCAGGGATTCTTCACCCCGTATGTTCCGGGTTGGGATTGCCATGGGCTGCCGATCGAGCTGAAGGTTGACAACAAACTCGGCAAGAAAAAACGGGAAATGAGCAAAGCAGATTTCCGCCGCCAATGTCGTGAATATGCCAAAGTCTGGGTCAAAACTCAGAAGGAAGAATTTCAGCGGCTGGGGATTTTTGGTGACTGGGAAGACCCCTACCTGACCATGACTCCCGACTATGAAGCGACCACCGCACGGGAATTGGCTCGCCTTGTTGAGCGCGGGTCTTTGTATAAAGGTAAAAAACCCATTCACTGGTGTTCTTCGTGTGTCACCGCTTTAGCCGAAGCTGAGGTTGAGCATGAGGACCTCACATCACCATCGATCTATGTGAAGTTTCCCTACCTGGATAAATTACCCGAAGCCCTGTCACATCTGGAAGGGAGACCTCTCAATTTTGTCATCTGGACCACAACCCCCTGGACAATTCCAGCCAACCTGGGGATTTGCCTCAACCCTGAACTCCCTTATGTGGTTGTTGAAGCCAACGGTGAGTTGCTGGTTCTGGCCGAAGGGTTGTCTGAGTCGGTGCTGAAAACCCTCGGGATTGAAGATTATTCAATCGTCACAACTGTTGCGGCAGAGCTGTTTGAAAATAAAAACTGTCAACATCCCCTCTATGACCGTAATTCTCTGATCATGCTTGGCGACCATGTCACTTTGGAGGCCGGAACGGGCTGCGTTCATACGGCACCTGGACACGGTCAGGATGACTATCTGGTCGGGCTTGAATATGGTCTCGAAATCTACAATCCGGTCGATGATTATGGTCGTTATCGGCAAGATCTTGAGCTGTTCGGCAGCATGAAAGTGAAGGATGCCAACCCGGCAGTCAATGAGAAGCTGACCGAGGTTGGTGCAATGCTCCACGAAGGCCGGGTGGACCATAGTTATCCCCATTGCTGGCGCTGCAAAAAACCGATCATTTTCCGGGCGACCGAACAATGGTTCATCAGCATGGAAGAAAATCAACTGCGGAAGAAAGCATTGCAGGAGATTGAGCGGGTTGAGTGGATTCCTACCTGGGGTCGCAACCGCATTTTCAATATGATAGAAACGCGTCCCGATTGGTGTATCAGCCGACAGCGCAGCTGGGGGGTTCCGATTACGATCGCCTACTGTGAGAAATGTGGAGAAGCTCTGGCTGACGCTCAAGTGATGCACCATATTGCCGATCAGTTCGAAGCGACCGGCAGCGATATCTGGTTTGAAAAAGATGCCGGTGAACTCCTTCCACCGGGAACGGTCTGTCCCGATTGCGGACACGACAAATTCACCAAAGAGACCGATATTCTGGATGTCTGGTTCGATTCCGGGGTTTCCCATGCGGCAGTTTGTGAGCGTCGCGACGATCTGCAAAGTCCGGCAGATCTCTATCTGGAGGGCTCTGATCAGCATCGTGGCTGGTTCCATTCCAGCTTGCTGGAATCGGTCGGTAGCCGGGATCGCGCCCCCTACAAAGCCGTTTTAACCCACGGTTTTGTCCTCGACAAGGATGGCCGCCCCATGTCTAAATCGATGGGGAATGTCATTGCTCCCGAAGAAATTATCCGCAAATACGGAGCAGAAATTCTGCGCCTGTGGGTCGCAGCAACCGACTATCGTGATGACATCCGTCTTGGCCAGGAAACCTTGCAGCGCCTCTCCGATGCTTATCGACGCATTCGTAATACCGCCCGTTATCTCATTGGCAATCTGAACGGTTTCAACCCGGCAACCGACATGGTCGCCGATGCAGAACTTCTTGAGCTGGACCGCTGGGCATTATCACGCTTAAACCGCCTGAATCAGAAAGTGGCCAGCGCGTATGAAAAATATGAGTTTCACGTCATTTACCATGCGGTGCATAATTTTTGTACCACTGACCTGAGCTCGTTCTATCTGGATATCCTTAAGGATCGCCTTTACACCAGTCCAAAACAGAGCATTGCTTATCGCAGTGCGCGATGCACCATGTATCAGATTCTCGATGCCCTGACGCGGCTGTTGGCTCCGGTATTGACCTTTACTGCCGATGAAATCTGGCAGCTGTTGCCGGGGGAGAGAGAGGCAAGTGTCCACCTGGCACCATTTCCACAGGCCAATTCAACCTGTCTCGATGATCAACTTGAAGAACGTTACGAGAAACTGCAGAAGGTTCGCTCTGAGGTTGCCAAACAATTGGAAAAAGCCCGGGCAGACAAACAGTTGGGACAATCCCTGGAAGCGAAAGTCTTGCTTGATGTTCCGCAAAGCTATCAGCAACTGTTAACCGACTACCTCGATTGGCTCCCCACTTATTTCATTGTATCTCAAGTGGAGCTAACCGCTGATCTGCCAGAACCCGTTGAAGCGGAGAATATTCCCGGCCTGAAGATCCAGATTATTACCGCTGCCGGTGAGAAATGTGACCGCTGCTGGAATTATGCGACCAGCGTTGGCGAACACAGTGAACATCCGACTGTTTGTTCCCGTTGTGCTGCTGCCCTGACAGCAGATTAATATGCACAAATATCGGATTTTCACCCTGACTGTCTGCCTCAGTCTGGGATTGGATCAACTGAGTAAAATTACGATTGATAATAACTTTGCCCTTGGTGAAGCAAGGCAAGTGATCCCCAATTTCTTCCACCTGACCCATGTCCGGAATCCCGGTGCCGCTTTCGGGATTCTCTCCGACAGCGCGATCCGGTTGCCGTTTTTTATCACCATTTCGTTGTTGGCTTCACTTGGAATTCTCTGGTATATCCGGCGGATTTCAAGTGAAAAACACTGGCAGCATGTGTCGCTGGGGCTGATTCTCAGTGGTGCGCTGGGCAACCTGATCGATCGGATTCGCTTTGGTGAGGTGGTCGATTTCCTTGATCTCCACTGGTATAATTACCACTGGCCCGCATTCAATATTGCCGATAGTGCGATCTGTGTCGGGGTGACGATTATGCTGATTTGTTCCTGGCACGAAGAGCGGCAGAAAAAATAGATAACCTTTCACCAAAACTGACAGCCTGAAACCCGCTGTCTTCTCTCTCTGGAAGCCCTATGACCCAGCCCCGCTATCCGATTCCCGCCGAACCTTTTCGTTGCGAGATTGAGGTCAAACACAGTCGTTTCATCACAACCATCGCCGCAACCGACTCAACAGAAGCGGCATTAACGTTGATCTCCCGCATCAAACAAGAATTCCCCACGGCATCACATAATTGTTGGGCCTACCTGATCGGCCCTCCCGGCAGTACCGACCGTATCGGCTTGAGCGATGATGGAGAACCACACGGCGTTGCCGGAAAACCGATGTTAACGACAATCCAGCATGGGGGCATCGGTGATATTACGGTGGTCGTTACGCGCTACTTCGGCGGCACCAAGCTGGGCAAGGGGGGAATGGTCAAAGCTTATACCGAAGCGGTCAAAACTGCCCTGGAACAACTTAAAGTGACCGAAAAAATCGATTGGTCAGAGTTGTCGATCGAGGTTGGCTATCAACTGCTGGACAGTATTGAGCGACTTTTGCCAGAATTTGAAGCTGAGCTTCTGGAAAAACAGTTTGCCGAACAAATCGCCCTTAATCTGAGATTGCCGGCAGAAAACCTGGCTGCTTTGCAGACTCGGTTAACCGATCTGAGCTCCGGGCAGATTGAATTTCCAGAGCCGGGATCACCTCAATCCAGTCGTGATGCTCAAGAAGTCGATGACTTCTAATCGTTGTACTACTATGAATCAGGGGACTCATCTCTAGACCTTTGTCAGAGTGCCTCAAAAGCGCAGAGGCAAAGTATCCACGGATCCGTTTAACCATCGGAGATCAGGCCCCAACCCTCCCTTGAATCGATTGAGATTACGACACCCCTTTTGCGACAACTCTGTGACTCTGCGTCTCAGCGGTTGGTTTTTTTAAACTCAGCATTCAACTTATCAATAAATTGTGACCCGTTCCCGGTTGTGATTTTTTTATGTGGAATGATATACGCCGTAACTTCATCGGTGAAAATAAATGTGTGATCGGATGTTGTTTCGATTTTTTTTATTGAGTTCCACTCCACTTTAATATCGTTATCAGCCGTTTTTTCAGTCAGGTATGCGGCGCCCACTGTCATTTCATGTCCACCAAGAAGGCTTTTGTAAGCCTCATCTCCCGACAGCGATTTGATCTGTTTATTATTACGGTATCTGAAGTAGTGCTTATACAGCAAAAACATCGGCAGAGAAATCGCAACACTCAAAAGAGCAAGGGTAACCAAGGTTTTTTCGGGTGAATCCCCATTGAGTATTGATAAAATCAGTCCCGCGGCCAATGGACCGATAGCCCACCACATTTGTCCTTTGCGGATCGTCTTAATCATCAGAGGTGATGTTTTTATCAGATAATCAGAGAATAGAATGGCCCTGTCACCAAGACCAAGCCCTCCGTTGCCACCGGACATGCGGTTTTCCCGCATCCGG
>LLYT01000044.1 GCA_002049545.1 Deltaproteobacteria bacterium tcs-42
ATCGTAGAACTCCCCGAAGGTGTAGAGATGGTTATGCCCGGCGATAATATTGCCATGACAGCCGAGTTGATCACCCCGATCGCCATGGATAAAGAACTGCGCTTTGCAATCCGCGAAGGTGGCCGCACCGTCGGTGCTGGTGTGGTAAGCGAAGTTGTCGAGTAAGAAGAGGGTACATTGATGTCTACTCAGAAAATAAGAATTCGTCTCAAGGCCTACGATCACAGCCTGCTTGATCTTGCAGTTGCTGAAATTGTCGATACAACAAAGAGAACCGGGTCACGTATGGTCGGACCGATTCCACTTCCGACAATTATTAATAAGTACTGCGTGTTGCGTGGTCCACACGTTGACAAGAAAAGTCGTGAGCAATTTGAGATCCGCACGCATAAGCGCCTTCTCGATATTATGGAGCCAACTCAGCAGACAGTTGATGCCTTGATGAAGCTTGATCTATCTGCAGGTGTCGATGTTGAAATAAAGCTCTAGGGTAATACTTATAGCGATTTAAGGGCACGATAATGACCAACGGATTATTAGGAAAAAAAATAGGTATGAGTCAGATTTTCGCCGCGGACGGGCAGAGAATTCCAGTGACAGTTCTGGAAGTTGGCCCATGTACCGTGTTGCAGAAGAAGACAACTGACTGTGATGGATATGAGGCGGCGCAGCTTGGCTTCCAGGCGAAAGATTCACAGCGAATCAATAAGCCTGAAATGGGCCATTTTAAAAAAACAGGCAAGGGTGCTTTTGCTCATGTCCGTGAATTTGAACTCACCGACGAGTGTGCAGTTGGTGATCAGGTAACTTGTGCGATGTTCAAGCCCGGTGACCGGATTGATATTTCCGGGACAAGCAAAGGCAAGGGATATCAGGGGGTCATCAAACGCTGGGGTTTTTCAGGCGGACGTGCGACCCATGGTTCTATGTTTAAGCGGAGAACTGGCGCTATTGGTCAGTCAGCATGGCCAGCAAAGGTTATCAAAGGAAAAAAAATGGCCGGTCAGATGGGCAATGTTCGTGTGACAACACAGAATCTTATTGTTGTTGATATTCGTCCTGAACAAAATCTTATGTTTGTACGCGGTGCTGTTCCCGGGGCAAAGAATGGTTTGATTGAAATCCGCAAAGGGATTAAGGCTTAGATCTTACGGATTTGGGAGTAGATAAATGGCAACTGTAACAATTTATAACCAGGATAAAAAACAGGTTGGTGAGCGTGAGCTTGCTGATGAAGTTTTTAATACTGAAGTTAAAGAGCACCTTTTGCATGACATGGTTCGCCATCAACTGGCGGCGCGTCGACAAGGGACGGCAGCAACCAGGAACCGCAGTGCTGTCGCCGGCGGAAGCAAGAAACCATATCGGCAGAAAGGGACGGGAAATGCTCGCCAGGGAACGGTCCGCGCACCACATTTTGTTGGTGGTGGTGCTGCTTTTGGCCCTTCTCCCCGCTCTTATTCATTCAAGCTGAACCGTAAAGTCAAAAAAGCAGCACTTTGCAGTGCGTTGTCAGCACGATTTCAGGCTGAAAAACTGATGGTGTTCAACGATCTGACTATGGATAAGATCAGCGCCAAATCTTTTGATCAGTTGATCAAGAAATTTGAGCTGCAGGGTGTACTCATCGTCATTGATCAGGCCGATGTTAATGTTGAACTATCGGCTCGCAACTTGCCTAATGTCAAAGTTTTGCGTGCTGAAGGTGTGAATGTCTATGATGTTCTCAAGTACCCCAATCTGATTTTGACTGATGCAGCTGTGAATGAGATTGAAGGAGCTTTTGTTAAATGAAACCTTTATATGAAATTATTCGCAAGCCGTTAATCTCTGAAAAAGCAAATCTGCTCAAAGAAAGCTCTCGGATTGTTACTTTTGAGGTTGACCGCAGTGCCAATAAAATTGAGATTAAGCAGGCAGTCGAAAAAGCTTTTGATGTCAAAGTCGAGGCTGTTAATACAATTCAGTTCCGCGGTAAAATGAAGCGGGTCGGTGCCAGTATGGGGCAGCGTAATAACTGGAAAAAAGCCTATGTGACCCTTGCTGAGGGTCAAAATATAGATTTTTATGGTGTGTAAGGCTGTGCGCTTTGCAGGTATGGAGTAGTTAATATGGGTATCAAGAAATTTAATCCAACCTCGAATGGTCGGCGTCACATGACCGCTTCAACTTTTGATGAGGTCACTAAGGGTAGCCCGGAAAAGTCCTTGCTCGCCCCCTCAGGTCGCTCTGGTGGTCGTAATAATTCAGGACGGATTACAAATCGACATACTGGTGGCGGTCACAAGCGTCGCTACCGGATCATCGATTTTCGTCGTGACAAGCTTGACGTTCCGGCACGGGTTGCAGCGATTGAGTATGACCCTAACCGAAGTGCACGGATTGCGTTGCTGTTTTATGTTGATGGCGAGAAGCGTTATATTCTTGCGCCGAATGGTCTGAAAGTCGGAGACAATGTTGTTGCCAGCAATTCAGCGGATATTCGTCCCGGGAATGCAATGGCGATTCGTTCTATTCCCCTTGGGACCTGGGTACATAATGTTGAGCTAAAGGTTGGTAAGGGTGGTCAGCTGGCAAGAAGTGCTGGTGCGTATGCCATGATCGCCGCCAAGGAGGGTCGTTATGCTCAGCTCCGTTTGCCCTCCGGAGAGGTTCGCCTGGTTATGCAAGAGTGTCGTGCGACGGTCGGTCAGGTTGGAAATCTCGATTTCGAAAAAATTAAAATTGGCAAGGCTGGTCGTAACCGTTGGTTGGGAAAACGTCCCCAGTCACGTGGTGTTGCCATGAACCCGATCGACCACCCCCATGGCGGTGGTGAGGGTAAGAGTTCTGGTGGTCGCCACCCGGTAACTCCCTGGGGTGTCCCAACCAAGGGCTATAAAACCAGAACGAACAGACGAACAGATAAATTTATCGTACGTCGTCGGAATAAAAAGTAATTTTAGTCTTTAGGAGAAGCTCGTGGCAAGATCAATCAAAAAAGGTCCCTACGTTCAAGAGAGCCTTTTAAGAAATGTGGATCTCGAAGGAGATACCAGTCGGAATAAGGTTGTTAAGACTTGGTCACGTCGTTCGACCATCATTCCTGAGTTTGTCGGTCTGACTTTTGCTGTTCATAATGGCAGGAAGTTTATTCCGGTTTTTGTCAGTGAAAATATGGTTGGACATAAATTGGGTGAATTCGCGCCGACTCGTACTTATTACGGGCACGGAAGTGATAAGAAGAGTAAGGTCAGATAAAAGCACTAAGTTTTCTGACAGGAGTACCAAGTGATGGAAGCACAAGCAAAATTGAGAAACGTACGTCTCTCGCCGCGAAAGGCGAGGCTCGTTGTTGATATGGTGCGCGGTAAGGGGATTCAGGATGCAATGAATATTCTTCAAGTCTCTCCGCAGAAGACCGCTCCCATTTTGTCGAAACTGTTGAAATCAGCTGTTGCAAACGCTGAGCAAGGTGGTGTCTCTGATGTTGATCAGCTGTTTGTCAAAACAGTCATGGTTGACCAGGGCCCCGCGCTCAAACGTTTTATGCCCCGTGCTCAGGGTCGTGCCAGCCGAATTCGTAAGCCTACCAGCCACATAACTGTGGTTCTGGACGTGAAGTAGTCGAGGAGGTATCCCTTTGGGCCAGAAAGTTCATCCGATAGGATTTCGTCTGGGAGTCAACCAGACTTGGGAATCCCGCTGGTATGCGGATTCTGATTATTCTGAAAAGTTACATGCCGATCTTAAATTGCGTAACTTTTTGAAGAAGCGGCTGTATCACGCTGGAATTTCTAAGATAGAACTGGAGCGCGCAGCGAGCAAAGTCAAAATTAATATCTTTGCTGCACGGCCCGGTATTATTATTGGTAAAAAAGGCGCTGAAGTCGAAGTGTTGAAAAAAGAGCTTGCCAAGATCACCAATGATGAATGTTTTATCAATATTCAGGAGGTGCGCAAGCCAGAAGTTGATGCACAATTGGTAGCAGAAAATGTCGTCTTGCAACTTGAAAGACGAGTCGCATTTCGTCGGGCTATGAAGCGCAGTGTCAGTATGGCGCTTAAGTTTGGTGCCAAAGGGATCAAAATCAATTGTGCTGGTCGTCTTGGTGGTGCTGAGATGAGCCGGACTGAATGGTATCGCGAGGGGCGTGTGCCACTACACACTTTACGGGCTGATATCGATTATGGGTTCGCTGAAGCCAGCACAACCTATGGAATTATCGGTGTAAAGGTTCTCATCTATAAAGGTGAGGTGCTTGGTAAAGAGAAAGTACAGCCCACCGGCTGATCAGGAGTAGCTTGTCATGTTAATGCCAAAAAAAGTTAAACGAAGAAAACAATTTACCGGGCGGATGACCGGTCAGGCCTCACGGGGGACCGAGGTGAGTTTTGGAGATTTCGGTTTGCAGGCCGTTGAATGTGGATGGCTTTCTTCCCGTCAGATAGAGGCAGCACGTCGTGCGATGACCCGTTTCATTAAACGTGGCGGAAATATCTGGATTCGTACTTTTCCCCACAAGCCTTTGACCAGTAAGCCTGCCGAAACCCGTATGGGTAAAGGTAAGGGGTCGCCCGAAAAATGGGTTGCTGTCATCAAGCCGGGTCACATACTTTATGAGATGCAGGGAGTTACTGAAGAGGTGGCGCGCGAGGCGTTTCGTCTTGGTGCTCATAAATTGCCAATGAAAACAAAGTTTGTTAAAAGAGAGGTTGGCGATGAAAGTTAGTGAAATCAATGATCTCAGTGTTGAGGAATTGCAAACTAAAACACAAGAATTGCAGCAGGAATTATTTAATCTGAGGTTTCAGTTGCACACCGGACATCTGGAGAATACCGCGCGAGTCGCACAGGTGCGCAAAGACGTGGCCCGGGTGAAAACTATTCTTTCTGGTAAATTGAATGCTTAGTTGTGAGGAAAAATGAGTCTAGAACGAGGTAGCAGAAGAACCCGAGTCGGTGTTGTTGTCAGCGATAAGATGGATAAGACTGTTGTTGTCAGGGTTGATGATTTGGTCAAGCACAGTGTTTATAAAAAATTCATCAAGCGCAATGTGAGCTGTAAGGCTCATGATGAGTCCAACAGTTGTGGAATTGGTGACAAGATTCTCATTGTTGAAACAAGACCATTGTCTAAAGGCAAGCGCTGGCGTGTACGACAGATTTTGGAAAAAGCCGTTACCGCGTAGGAGATAGTTATGATCCAGATGCAAACCATGCTCAATGTGGCAGATAATTCGGGAGCCAAAAAGCTTTGTTGTATTAAAGTTCCTGGGGGATCAAAGCGCAAATACGCCGGCATTGGCGATATTATAATCTGCAGTGTTAAAGAGGCGTTGCCAAATTCCAAGGTAAAAAAGGGTGATGTTGTCCGGGCTGTAATCGTCCGCACAGCTAAAGAAGTAGCGCGCCCTGATGGTTCTTTTATCCGTTTTGATGGGAATTCTGCTGTAGTTGTTGGAACGGGGAATGAGCCACTTGGCACTCGTATTTTCGGCCCAGTAGCAAGAGAATTACGGGCTAGGCATTTTATGAAAATCGTTTCATTGGCTCCCGAAGTATTATAAATATTAAAAAAGCTTGGAGTGTTAAAGCGATGTCTATTGTTAAATTGCATGTCAAGAAAAATGACATGGTAAAAATCATTGCCGGAAAAGAGCAGGGGAAAACTGGAAAAGTTTTGCGAGTACTTCCTGGTAAGGGGCGCGTTGTTATTGAGAACCTCAATATTGTTAAGCGTCATACGCGTCCCAATCAGTTGAATCCTGAAGGTGGGATTGTTGAAAAGGAAGCGCCGTTGAGTCTTTCGAATGTCATGCTGGTTTGCGGTTCATGTAACCAGGCAACACGAACTGGTGTTCGGTTACTTGAGGATGGTAGTAAAACTCGTTACTGTAAAAAGTGTAACGAGAGTGTCGATAAATAAACGGAGAGTTCGATGGCCAGGTTGAAACAGTCATATCTTCAGGAGCAGGTGCCTGCCCTGATAAAGGAATTCCAGTATAAAACAGTGATGGAAGTTCCTCAAATTGAGAAAGTCGTTCTGAATATGGGCCTTGGGGAAGCGATCCAGAACCCTAAGTTGCTCGAATCTGCAGTAGACGAATTGGCGCGGATCAGTGGTCAGAAAGCTGTGATTACAAAATCCAAGAAATCTATTGCCGGGTTTAAACTGCGTGAGGATATGTCTATCGGTGCGTGTGTGACGTTGCGCCATGATCGAGCCTGGGAATTTCTTGATCGTTTGGTTAACGTTGCCCTGCCGCGGGTGCGCGATTTTAAGGGGATTTCGCCGAAGGCTTTTGATGGCCGTGGCAACTATACCCTGGGCATTCGCGAGCAACTGATTTTTCCAGAAATTGACCTGGATAAAATTGCTCAAGTTTCTGGTTTGAATGTTACGATTGTAACAACGGCTCGGACAGACGAGGAAGGTCGCGCTTTATTGACCGGAATCGGTATGCCGTTTAGAAAATAAAGCTTAAAAGCGGAGGATAATGTGGCGAAGAAATCGATGATTGCCAAATCAAAACGGCCAAAAAAGTTTGCGGTGCGCGAGTACAATCGTTGCCCGATATGTGGTCGCCCACGCGCTTATTATCGTAAGTTTGATATGTGCAGAATTTGTCTGCGGAAACTGGCATCCGACGGAAAGGTCCCTGGTGTTGTCAAGTCCAGCTGGTAACAGCAAGAAGGAGATCCAACCATGTCTATGACTGACCCGATGGCTGATATGCTGACCCGCATCAGGAATGCAGGGATCGCCGGCCTCGCTAAACTCGATATGCCGTCGAGTAATTTTAAGGTAGCAGTTGCAACTACGCTGAAAAATCTTGGTTACATTAAAAATTCCAAGGTGATCACTGATAGTAAGCAAGGTGTATTGCGGATTCATCTTAAATATGATGAAAATCAAGAACCTGTTATTCATGAGATCAAACGCATATCTACTCCAGGTCGACGTGTCTACGTTGGTAAGGATGATATTCCACGAGTAAAGAACGGCCTTGGTGCTTCGATTTTATCGACGTCTATGGGAGTTCTTGATGATGTTTCTGCTCGCCAGGCACAAGTTGGTGGCGAAGTTATCTGTACCGTTTGGTAATAGCAGAACAAGGAGCTTCAATAATGTCACGTATCGGTAAATTACCAATCGCAATTCCTTCAGATGTCAAGATCTCTCTTGACGGAAACAACATGACTGTCCAGGGGCCAAAAGGTTCTCTTTCGCGGCAATTACATGAGCGAATGACTATTGCGGTAGAGGCTGATTTGATTAACGTATCAAGGCCTACAGACAGCAAGCAGGATACTGCATTGCATGGTCTCACCAGGGCCCTGATTAATAATATGGTTGTCGGTGTCACTGAGGGTTTTAAAAAGGATCTGGAAATCAGTGGTGTCGGATATCGTGCCGAGATCAGTGGTAATGTCCTCACTTTGTCTCTTGGCTACTCTCATCCCGTTGTTTATGAACTTCCTGAGGGAATAAGCGTCGAAATCGAAAAACAGACCAAGCTCTCCGTTAAGGGGATAGATAAACAACTTGTTGGTTCTGCCGCAGCAAAAATTCGTTCTTATCGTAAACCCGAACCCTATAAGGGAAAAGGGATCCAGTATGCGGATGAGCGTATTATGCGTAAAGCAGGCAAGGCCGGTAAGTAGGTAGAATTTCAGTAAGGAGCATACTGTGGAAGTTTCCCAGAAGAGACGTGTTGCAAGGCTTAAACGTCAAGCACGGGTCAGAAAAAAAATACGTGGAACCAGCGAGCGCCCCAGGCTCACCGTTTTTCGTAGCGCTAAGCATATTTACGCGCAGATTATTGAGGATGTAACCGGTAAAACTCTGGTTGCCGCTTCAACTCTTGGTAGTGATATTGATCTGGCTGATGGGGGCAATGTTGATGCAGCCACGGCCGTTGGTAATTCAATTGCAAAAAAAGCACTTGATCAAAATATCACCAATGTCGTTTTTGACCGTAACGGTTTCCTGTATCAGGGACGCATCCAGGCTCTCGCTGATGCTGCGAGAGAAGCCGGCTTGAAGCTGTAGAGGAGAATGTTTGTGCTGCACATTGATCCCAATGAACTAGAATTGACTGACCGAGTCATTCATATTAATCGTAACTCTAAAGTTGTCAAAGGTGGACGACGCTTCAGCTTTGCCGCCCTTGTCATCGTTGGTGATGGAAATGGTCACGTCGGTTATGGTCTCGGTAAAGCTAAAGAGGTGCCTGAGGCCATTCGTAAAGGCGTTGAAAAGGCAAAAAAGAGCTTGATAAAAGTACCTATTCAAGAAGGCAGAACGATACCATATGATGTTATCGGCAAGTATGGTGCAGGGAAAGTGCTCCTGAAGCCGGCCTCGGATGGTACTGGTGTTATTGCTGGTGGTGCTGTTCGTCCGATTTTGGAAGCCGTCGGTGTCGGTAATATTTTGACGAAGTGTCTGGGTTCCAATAATCCACACAATGTCGTTAAGGCAACGATGAGTGCGTTGAAAATGCTCAGGGGCCCTGAGGAAATTAATGCTCGTCGAGGTATCGACAAGGGTTAATCGTTTTTGCATTTAGGAGAACAAAATAATGGCGGCGGAAGTAAAAGTCACCCTAAAGAAAAGTGCGATCGGTCGTAAGGCTTATTTTGCAAAAGTACTTAAAGGCCTTGGATTGAATCGACTACATCAAACAGTAGCTTTACCGGATACCCCTGAGATTCGCGGGATGATCCGAAAAGTTGAACACATGGTCACGGTTGAAGACTGATAACACTCAGAGGATAGCAAGATGGATTTAAGCAATCTAAAGCCGGCTCCCGGTTCAACAAAGAATAGAAAACGTATTGGCCGGGGTCATGGTTCCGGAACTGGCAAGCAGGCAGGTAAAGGACACAAGGGGCAGAATGCCCGTAGCGGTGGTGGTGTGAAGCCTGGTTTTGAGGGTGGGCAGATGCCTTTGCAGCGGAGAGTCCCCAAGCGTGGTTTTGTATCGAACAATAAAAAAGTCTACAACTTGGTCAACTTGCGTGACCTCGAGAAATTTGATGCTGGTACCGTTGTTGATTTGGAACAATATGGTAAGGCTCGGCTGGTTGTAGGTATCAAGGATGGTATCAAAATTCTTGCTGATGGCGATTTAACCAAATCGTTGACTGTCTATGCACACAAGTTCAGTAAGTCAGCTGTCGCCAAGATCGAAGCTGCCGGTGGTAAGGCAGAGGTTTTATAAATCATGTCGACGCTGCAGAATATTTTAGCTATTCCCGAGTTGCGGCGCAGGATTTTATTTACCCTGGCAATGCTCACAGTCTATCGGATTGGATGTCACGTACCAACACCCGGTATTGATGCTCAGGTTTTGTCAAAATTCTTCGAAGGAACTGAAGGAACTCTGCTGGGACTCGTCAGTTCTTTTACTGGTGGGGCTCTACAGCAGATGGCTGTCTTTGCCCTTGGAATTATGCCATATATCAGTGCGTCGATCATTTTACAGTTGCTGACAGTTGTTTTTGAGCCAATTGAGAAGCTTTCTAAGGAAGGTGAGCAGGGCAGGAAAAAAATTACTGAATATACGCGTTATGGGACAATCGTTCTTGCGCTCATTCAGGGAACCGGTATTGCGATCGGCTTGCAATCAATGCTCGGTCCGGCTGGTGAACCTGTTGTCCCCAACCCCGGCATGGGTTTTATCCTGATGACAGTTATTACTCTGACTGCAGGAACCGCTTTTCTCATGTGGCTTGGTGAGCAAATCACAGAACGGGGCATTGGTAATGGTATCTCCCTGATCATTTTTGCCGGGATCGTTGCAGGGATGCCATCGGCTATTGTCAACTCGATTCGTTTAGTTCAAACCGGGGCAATGTCTCCAACGATTGTTCTCTTTATTCTCGCTCTTATGCTGGTCACTGTTGGGGCAATTGTTTTTATGGAGCGTGCCCAGCGCCGTGTCCCCATCCATTATGCCAAGCGGGTTGTCGGGATGCGTAACATGGGTGGCCAGGCGAGTCATCTCCCATTGAAGATCAATATGAGTGGTGTTATCCCACCCATTTTTGCCAGTTCGATTATGATGTTTCCAGCGACTATTGCAAACTTTATTGATGCTCCATGGGTGCAGACAATGTCTGCCTACATGTCGCCGTCACATTGGGTGTACAACGTTTTTTATATTGCATTTATTATATTCTTTTGCTACTTCTACACGGCTATAACATTCAACCCCGTCAACGTAGCTGATAATGTAAAAAATCAAGGTGGTTTTGTCCCGGGTATTCGTCCAGGCAAGGAAACAGCAGATTACTTAGATATGGTTTTAAGTCGACTGACCTTTGTTGGTGCGATATATATTTCTTTGGTTTGTGTCCTGCCAACTCTGTTAATCAGCCAGTTGAGTGTCCCGTTCTTTTTTGGCGGAACATCGCTGCTGATTGTCGTTGGGGTCGGTATGGATTTAGCGTCACAGATTGAAGCTCATTTGATCTCAAGATCGTATGAGGGTTTTATGAAGGGTGTGACCCTTAAGGGTCGACACGGCTAGGAAGATTGTCTGATGAAAATTGTTTTACTTGGTCCTCCTGGAGCCGGTAAGGGCACTCAGGCAGCGATGCTGATGAGTCGATACGACATTCCCCAGATATCAACGGGTGATATGTTGCGCGCTGCGGTACAGGATCAGTCCCCGATGGGAATCAAAGCGAAAGAGTATATGGATGCTGGTGGGCTGGTTCCTGATGAAGTTGTCGTTGGAATCGTTCGCGAGCGTTTGCAAGCTGAAGATTGTGAAAATGGTTTTATTCTGGATGGTTTTCCGCGAACTCAACCGCAAGCTGATGCTTTAAAACATGTCCTCGCCGGGTTGGGTAAACAGCTCGATTCGGTCGTATCCTTGCAAGTCGAAACCGAAGCATTGGTGGAGCGCTTGACGGGACGTCGGACTTGCTCTGCCTGTGGCAAAGGGTTCCATTTGCGCTACGATCCCCCTGCTGAGGATGGTCGATGTAACTCTTGTGGTGGGTCGCTGGTGCAACGAGATGATGATCGCGAGGAAACGATTCGCAACAGGATGCAGGTTTACCATCAGCAGACAGCACCGCTTGAAGATTATTACCGCAATGAGGGTTTACTGGCAGTGGTTGATGGTATGGGGGAAATTCCTGCTGTGCAAAAAGCGATAGTTTCAGTGCTTCAAGATTGCTGAATTGATCATAATATAATCTGACTCTGATCTTTTGCCAACTCCATCAAGACCTACAGATACCGAATTATGGTGCTGAGGTTTGTACCCTTGGATTGAAAGAGGGGATGACCATCGCAATTGAACCGATGGTTAATGTTGGCTTGGCAGGTATTAATGTTTTGAAGCTTGCTGAACGGCTGAGACGGTTAATGGAAGGCGTTCGGCTCATTTAGGACATACGCTGGCGATTATCGCAAACGGAGCCGAAATACCGACCCGTTTGTAAATTATAAAATTTGTTGGACCTGTCAGTCGTTGGCAGGTGAAATTATTAGAAAAGGATCTCAAAATGAAGGTAAGAGCTTCGGTTAAGAAGATCTGTGATAAATGCAAAGTTGTGGAACGCAAAGGTGTTATCCGGATCATCTGCGAGAATCCCAAACACAAGCAAAGGCAGGGATAAGGCCCTAGGAGGAAAAATTGGCACGTATTGCTGGAGTCGATTTACCGCGTAACAAGCGCATTGAAGTGGCCATGACCTATATTTATGGGATTGGTCGCACTACGTCGCAAAATATTCTTTCACAGGCTGGTGTTGGATTCGATACCCGGACTGATGATTTGACCGAATCTGAATTAGTTAAGATTCGTGAGCTGATCGATAATGATTGTAGTGTTGAGGGTGATTTGCGGCGCACACTGACAATGAATATCAAGCGATTGATGGATCTGGGTTGTTACCGTGGACTACGCCATCGTAAGGGGCTGCCGGTTCGCGGTCAAAATACCAAGAATAATTCACGGACCCGCAAGGGGCCGAAGAAGACAGTTGCTGGTAAGAAGAAATAAGCGGAGTTATCATGGCTAAATCAGGTAAAAAAGTCGTTCGTAAAAAAGTTGTAAAGAAGAATATTGCTAAGGGGGTTGTCCATATACAATCCACTTTTAACAATACTATCGTGACGATCTGTGATCCGGTCGGTAATGTAGTTGCATGGTCTACCTCTGGGGCAAAGGGTTTTAAGGGGTCACGGAAAAGCACTCCATTTGCAGCTCAAATAGCAGCGGAAGAAGCAGCAACCAAGGCTATGGAGCACGGCATGCGTTCGGTTGAGGCCAATGTTAAAGGGCCGGGGAGTGGTCGTGAGTCAGCTTTGCGAGCACTCTCTTTAGCTGGTTTGACAGTTACTATGATCAAGGACGTAACACCTATTCCACATAACGGTTGTCGTCCGCCCAAGCGTCGTCGCGTTTAAGCATCGAGGAGGAAGAAGTTGTCTAGATACTCTGGTCCGGTCTGCCGTCAGTGCAGAAGAGAAAATTCCAAACTGTTCCTGAAAGGGGACAGATGTTATACCGATAAATGTGCTTTGGAGCGTCGTAATTATGCTCCTGGTCAGCATGGCCAACGGCGTACCAAAGTTTCAGATTATGGTACACAGTTGCGTGAAAAACAGAAGATGAAGCGCACTTATGGCTTGCAGGAGAAGCAATTCAGGCTTTATTTTGACAAGGCTGATCGTATGAAAGGTGTCACTGGCGAGAACCTTTTGATGCTACTTGAGCGTCGCCTTGACAGTGCCATTTATCGCCTTGGTTTCTCTGTATCCAGAGCCCAGGCGAGAACACTCGTCCGTCATGGTCACTTTCAGGTTAATGGCCAAAAGGTTAATATCCCTTCTTACTTGGTGCGCCCGAATGATGTTGTTTCGCTGCGCGAGAAGAGTCGTGAAGTTGCTTGTATCAACGAATCACTCGATAGTGTCATGCGTCGCGGTTTACCATCCTGGGTTGAGCTTGAGCGTGATACCTTCAAGGGGACGATAAAGACATTACCGGTTCGTAGCGAGTTGACAACACCTGAGTTCCAAGAGCAATTGATTGTCGAACTTTACTCTAAGTAATAGATAGCCTCATCAGGATTTCTTGAGAGGGAGAATTAATATATGTACAAAAACTGGAGAGATCTGATCAAACCAACACGTATGGAAGCAACCGAATTGACCGAATCTTACGGGAAGTTTGTTGCTGAACCATTTGAGCGTGGGTTTGGTACAACTCTGGGTAATTCGCTGCGCCGCATTCTTCTGTCATCCCTTCAGGGAGCTGCAATTACCTCTGTTAGAATAAAAAATGTTCAACATGAGTTCTCAAGCGTTGTCGGTGTTACTGAAGATGTTACCGATATTATTCTCAATTTAAAGGGTGTGAAGGTTCGTTTGGACGGACACGATGGTCGCAATATCAGAATCGTGCAAAAAGGTGCTGGAGTCATCAAGGCCGGCGATATAATTACCGATGCCAATGTTGAGATTCTGAACCCTGATCATCATATTGCAACCTGTGGTGACGAGACCGACCTGGAAATGGATATGACCGTTGCTCTGGGCAAGGGTTATGTATTATCGGAAAAGAATCGCGATGAGAGTGCTCCGGTTGGAACCATACCGATGGATGCGATTTTTTCTCCGATTGCGAAAGTCAATTATACTGTATCAAATGCACGTGTTGAGCAGATAACTGATTATGACAAGTTGACCCTTGAGCTATTTACCGATGGCAGTGTTAAACCAGAAGATGCAGTTGCTTATGCCGCTAAAATTTATAAAGAGCAAATGCAGATTTTTATTAATTTTGATGAAGCTGATGAGCCTGTTCCTGAGGAAGAAAGTAACGAAAAACAAAAAATTAATGAAAATCTTTATCGTTCAGTCGAAGAACTGGAGTTATCTGTCCGCAGCGCCAACTGTTTAAAAAATGCCCAGATTAATTTGATTGGTGAATTGGTGCAGAAGTCTGAAGCAGAGATGTTGAAAACTCAGAACTTTGGTCGAAAATCTCTGAATGAGATTAAGGATATTCTTGCTGAAATGGGTTTAGGCCTCGGCATCAAGTTGGATAGCTTCCCTGATCCTGATTATTTGAAATTGATTCAAAAAGGTCAAGACGACGAATAGTCTCCCTTTGATTGGTTTTTAGAAAGGAACAATAGCAATGCGCCACAATAAATCTGGCAGACGTCTTGGTCGCAAGCCTGATCATCGTCAGCATATGATGCGAAACATGGTGACCTCTTTTTTTGAAAATGAGAGAATCACAACAACGGTGACCCGCGCTAAAGAACTGCGTAAACTGGTCGATAAAATGATAACGTTGGGTAAGCGCGGCGATTTACATGCACGTCGTCAGGCTCTCCAGGTGCTTCGTGATCAGCAGGTTGTGACTAAGTTGTTTGAAATGATAGCACCTCGATATTCTGAGCGTCCTGGCGGCTTTACTCGAATCATCAAATTAGAGAACCGTCAGGGTGATAATGCCCCAATGGCGATTATCGAGTTAGTTGAAGAAGGGTTTGTCCCTGAGAATAAGGAAGAATCAGTTGTTGAGACTTCTGAGGCATAAGAAGTCAACGCCGAAGTGACTGCTTGATACAGTCTAAAACTTAGTGATTTTCAGGGGCAAAGATTTATTTCTTTGCCCCTTTTTTCATTCGTAGTTTTTGTCACGTTGACTCAGTAAATTGCTGAGTGTCAGCATTGATCCACTCGCAAAAAAAAAATCAGCCGATGGCCAAGCAAAAATTTCGTCCCAAGCCGTAACGCCGTTGGGCAGACTTTTTCTGACGCCACCAGCTTTTGGGCAACGATAAATTTAGATTTACGCTTGATATTCGGGATTTATTATGCACGAGCAAAAAATTCAAGTACTTCAGGGGACAGTCAGTAAGTTATTGCGTCGTGGTGCCACGACCAACTTGACGAAAGTTCTGGGGAAAATCCATCCTGCCGATATTGCTCACCTGTTCCGTTATTACGACCTTCCTGCACAGAAAATTTTGCTCGAATTAACTCCTGAGCTGGATCGGGCCGCAGATGTTTTAGCTGAGCTTGAGCCCGATTCTTGGCCGCTCCTCGCTGAACTTTTAGACAAAGACTATCTCATCTCTATAGTGCATGAAATGGCCGGTGATGACAGTGCCGTTTTTATCAGAAGTCTGCCTGAGGCACTGGCTGAGGATATTCTGGCAGAGTTGCATGATGAACAGTCCGATGATGTTGAACATCTGTTGGGATATGATGAAGAAACTGCCGGTAGTATCATGTCGACCGACACTTTTTCTCTTGATCAGAATATTACTGTTACACAAGCAATCGAAGCACTCCAGGATGCAGAAAACTATGAGATGGTTTTCTATGTTTATGTGACCGACGAACATAATCATCTTGTTGGGGTCTTGTCATTACGGCAGCTGTTAACTGTCCCGCCTGGAACGAAATTGCGTCAAATCATGTCGTCCAATGTCATGCGGGTACGAACCGATATGGATCAGGAAGAAGTTGCTGATCTCGTTGCCAAATATAATCTGTTGGCAATCCCGGTTGTCGATGACCAGGGGAAGTTACTTGGACTGATTACGGTTGATGATGTTATTGACGTTATGCGGGATGAAGCAACACAGGATATCCTGCGGATGGCCGGTACCAGTGAAGATGAAATGTTACTCGGCTATAAGTCACTCAAGATAGCTCGTTTGAGGCTGCCCTGGTTGCTGACAACTTTATTTGGTGGCGTTGTCACTGGAACTTTGATGTGGTATTTCAAAGCAACTTTAGAGCAGGCTATCATGCTAATCTCTTTTATCCCGGTTATTACTGGTATGGGGGGCAATGTCGGGAGCCAGACATCGACAATTCTGGTCCGGGGTTTTGCGACTGGCCGGGTCGATTTTTCCATGCTGCAGAAAATCTTTCTCAAGGAAATACGTGTCGGCCTGATCATGGGGATGATTTGTGGCCTGGTTGTTTCCATTGTGGCGGCACTTTGGCACCAGAATGTCTACTTTGGTGGTGTTGTTGGCGTTGCAATGGTTACTGCGATTACCCTTGCTGCTTGCCTGGGAGTTCTTGTTACCGCTTTCTTTAAGAGAGTCGGTATAGACCCGGCAATTGCATCCAGTCCGATTGTTCAAACTGTCAATGATATTACAGGGATTCTGATCTATTTCAGCACGGCGACATTGTTTTTACCCTACTTGGCCTAGTGTCGTGTCATGCATGAGATGGCGGAAATTTGCGCCCGATTTTTGCGTTACAACACAGTTGGCGCATAAAATAACCAGCAAAGAGCGATTAGTTTACCCATGGTATGACACTAATCTCCTGTAAACCCTGAATCTTTGCATCTTGCTTGCTTCTCTGAGTCGATAGAAAATCATGGTGCATCTCCCGCAACGTTGTGAAGCCTTGGTTCTACGCCTTACCAGCTATGGTGAGTCGGATGTGATTGTGACTCTTTTTACGGCGGATCATGGTCTGCAGAAAGGATTTGCTAAATCGGCCAGAAAAAGTCGTAAACGCTTTGGAGCCGCTCTTGAGCCATTCACCAAGGCGGTTTTTCAGTGGAAAAAGGGTCGCGGATCTTTCTGGCTGCTACAGGACTCTGAACTGATCTCATCTCATCTTGGTTTACGTAGCGATTTACACCACCTCGCTCTCGCCAGTTATGGCGTTGAGTTGGTCAGTTTGTTGCTTGAAGAGGGTGAGCCCCACCAAATTATCTATGAACTTCTGTGCAGTTTTCTCGATTACCTTGAGCAGGGCGGTGATGGGTTGATCGCCAGGTTATTGTTTGAATTGCGGTTGATTTATCTGCTTGGCTATATGCCTCACCTGCTTCACTGCAGTGAATGTCTGAAGATATTTACCAATGAACCGGTTCGTTTTGATGCCCAGCGTGGAGGCAGCCTTTGCCTTGACTGTGCTGGCTCAACTGGCATTTCTGTTGACCTTGGCACGATCGGGTCGTTAGCTCGTTCTCTCAAGGTGACGTATCGACAATTCGACGGGTTTTTATTCGGCCCCAAAACCCTTCAACAGGCAGGTCTAATCCTCAATCAGGTTCTTCAGCAAGTTTTGCCAAGAGAGCCAAAATCACTTAAGTTTCTTTCCCAGCTTTGACCTTGTGAATCTTGACATCTCCAGGGGTGAAAGCTAAACTCGCAATTCCATTTTGTACCTGTTTACACTGTTATTCCGGTGTGTTTTTCAGCTTTTCTGGAGGTAATGTGACTTTTCAAAATCTAATTCTTTCGCTGCAGAACTATTGGGCCGAACAGGGCTGTATTATTCAGCAACCTTACGATATAGAAAAGGGGGCTGGAACTTTTAATCCCGCAACATTTTTGCGTGCGCTCGGGCCAGAGCCATGGAATGTTGCTTATGTCGAGCCCTCTCGTCGCCCTACTGATGGACGCTATGGTGAAAATCCCAATCGCTTGCAGCACTACTACCAGTTTCAGGTTATCTTGAAGCCATCACCACAAAACATTCAGGATCTCTATCTTGATTCCCTTAAAAGTTTCGGCATAGACCCGCTGGCGCATGATATCCGATTTGTCGAGGACAACTGGGAAGGTCCGACGCTGGGAGCATGGGGGCTGGGTTGGGAGGTCTGGCTGGACGGGATGGAAATCACCCAGTTTACCTATTTTCAGCAGTGTGGCGGAATTGATCTGAAGCCCATTTCTGGCGAGATAACTTATGGCTGCGAGCGGATTGCCATGTATCTTCAGGGTGTTGACAATGTTTACGATCTGGAATGGATAGATGGTGTCAAGTATGGCGATATCCATCATCAGACCGAAGTTGAATTTTCCCACTACAATTTTGAAGAAGCTGACACCGATATGCTTTTCCAGCTCTTTGATATGTATGAAAAGGAATCGACTCAGCTGGTGGGAAAGGATCTCGTTTTTCCTGCTTACGATTTTGTTTTGAAATGTTCGCATGCTTTCAATTTGCTCGATGCGCGCAACGCGATTTCTGTGACTGAGCGTGCTGGTTACATCGGTCGGGTGCGCAATATGGCAAAAATGTGTGCTGAAGGTTATGTTAAGCAGCGCGAGAAACTTGGCTTTCCTCTGCTTAAAAAATGATGATCCGTTCAGCCAAAGTTACGGCTGATGTTCAAATTTGGAGAAAAACATGTCTGCAGAACTATTTCTTGAACTGGGTACCGAAGAAATTCCAGCCGGGTTCATTCCACAAGCGCTGAAAGATATACAAAACTTACTTTGCAAGGAGCTGGAGACCGCTCGGATTAAATACGGCGAGATCCGTACCTTTGCAACACCAAGGCGGTTGACGATCTCAATTGCCGACGTGGCTCGTCAACAACAACGTCAGGAGCTTGAACTGACAGGGCCGCCGGCACGTATCGCATTTGATGCTGATGGCCAACCGACGAAGGCTGCTGAAGGTTTTGCCCGGACTAACGGAGTCAGTGTCGGTGAACTGAAAACCATCACGACCGAAAAAGGGGACTACCTGTTTCTTTCCAAAGTCATTGAGGGTGGTCAATCGGTTGAGCAATTACCAGAAATTCTGCCCCGTGTGATCGGTAAAATTCCCTTTAAAAAATCGATGCGCTGGAAGGATCTGGATATCCGTTTTGTCAGACCGGTCCATTGGATTGTGGCTACATTCGGTGGTGAAATCATCCCCTTCACTTTCGGGGATCTACAGAGCGGCAACCTGTCGCGTGGACATCGCTTCATGGCACCAGAAGAGTTTACTGTCAGCGGTGCTGCAGACTACATCGTAAAAGCTGAACAACACGCTGTCATTCCACAGATTGAAAAGCGTCGCCAACTGATTGAAGAGCAGCTTGCAGGGCTGGCAAAAAAATTGGGTGGCAAGATCAATCCTGATGATGCTCTTCTCGACGAAGTTTGTTTTCTGGTTGAAACTCCCCAGGCCCTGGCTGGTACAATCGAAGAACGCTTCTTGCAGTTACCGCCGGAACTGTTGATCACAAGTATGCGAGAGCATCAGCGTTATTTCACTCTGATTGATGAGCAGGGGCAGTTGTTGCCCCACTTCATTACCGTTGCCAATACCCTGACCAAAGATCCCGGGATTGTTGTCGCTGGCAATGAACGGGTTCTCAAGGCACGCTTGTCTGATGCTATGTTTTTCTGGCAGGAGGATCAAAAGAGTCAACTGGAAACACGCCTTGAACTGCTCAAAAAAGTTATTTATCAGGCCAAACTGGGGACCAGTTTTGAGAAAGTTGGTCGTTTTACTGAACTGGCAACCGGCCTGGCACAACAATTTGCTCCACAAACCGTTGATCTGACCAAGCGTGCCGCCACTCTTGCGAAATGTGATCTCGAAACTGGAATGGTTTATGAGTTTCCTGAATTACAGGGGATAATGGGTCGTGAGTATGCCCTTTTGGAGGGAGAAGATCCGCGGGTTGCAACGGCAATCTATGAACATTATCTGCCAGTTCAGGCGGGTGGTGAATTACCTGGTGATGATGTTGGTGCATTTGTCTCCCTGGCCGATAAAATTGATACTATTTGCGGCTGTTTCAGTGTTGGCTTGATTCCAACCGGCACCGCTGACCCCTATGCTTTACGTCGCAATGCCATCGGTATTCTGGCGATCATTCTCGAGCGTGGTTATCCTCTTTCAATCCCCGATTTGGTTTCCAGAAGTGTGCAGCTACTGGAAGCCAAGCGGCAACGGCCTGCTGAAGAGATTATTAGCGATGTTATTAATTTTATCCGCTTACGTCTGGTCAATATGTTGTCGACCCAAAGTTACCCGCCGGATGTCATTGATGCCGTTCTGAGTGCCTCATTTGTCGAGCCGGTTGATGCTCTGGAACGGATTACAGCGTTATCTGCGTTGAAAAAACGGGATGATTTTGAGCCACTGACAATTGCATTCAAGCGCGTCGGCAACATTATTAAGGATGGTTTGGATCAGCCCGTCGATCTAAACCTGTTGATTGATGATTGTGAAAAAAATCTCTTCGACAGTTTGCAGGAGGCTCGAGACCAGGTGGCAGGCTTTAACTCCGCGGGGGACTATGCGCAGACATTAGAGGCCATTGCCCGATTGCGTGAGCCGGTTGATGCTTTCTTTGATAGTGTTATGGTTATGGTGGATGATGAAGCGATCAAAAATAACCGTCTGGCGTTGTTGACCAGTATTGCTGGTTTGTTTAAGGGGATTGCCGATTTTCGTCGGATTGCTTGATTAAAGTTCAGATCTGAATAATCTGAAGAAGGAGTCTCATAATGTCCGAATTTGTGTATGCCTTTGGTGCCGGTAAGGCTGACGGTGATGGATCATTGAAAGAATTGTTGGGTGGCAAGGGGGCCAATCTCGCTGAGATGACTTCAATTGGATTGCCGGTCCCCCCTGGTTTTACCCTGACCACAGCAGTCTGTCAGTCTTATTATGCAAACAATCAAGCTTATCCCGATGGTTTGTCCGACGAAGTGACCACCGCATTGAAAAATCTTGAACAGCTGATGGGTAAGGGGTTTGGCGATAGCCAGAACCCTCTGCTTGTTTCGGTCCGTTCCGGTGCTCCTGCTTCGATGCCGGGAATGATGGATACCGTTCTGAACCTGGGGATGAACGATGAGACCATACAGGGGGTTATCAGGCAGAGCGATGACCCCCGTTTTGCCTACGATTCTTATCGGCGATTTATCCAGATGTATGCCACCGTTGTCAAAGGGATGAACGGAGAGACCTTTGCCAGGATTCTGTCACAGAAAAAAGATGATAGGGGCGTTGAGCTTGATACCGAGCTTTGTGCTGATGATTTGCAGCAGCTGGTTGGTGAGTTCAAGCTGGGTTATAAAGAGAACCAGGGTGAGGATTTTCCTGAAGATCCGCTGCAACAACTCTGGGGAGCTATTGGCGCAGTTTTTGGCTCCTGGATGACTCCTCGCGCAGTGACCTATCGCAAACTTCACTCTATTCCCGGCGATTGGGGGACTGCGGTTAATGTCCAGGGGATGGTTTTTGGTAATATGGGGGATGATTGTGCAACGGGTGTCGCCTTTACCCGTGATCCTGCAACCGGAGAAAACTATTTCTATGGCGAATATCTGGTCAATGCTCAAGGTGAAGATGTGGTTGCCGGGATCAGGACTCCACAGCCGATCAACCGGGCCAAGCATAAGGAGGGAGATCTTCCATCAATGGAAGAAGTCCTGCCTGACAGCTATGCCCAGTTGGTCGAAATTCGTTCAATTCTGGAGCGACATTATAAAGATATGCAGGATATAGAGTTTACTATTGAAAAAGGTAAACTCTATATGTTGCAAACGAGAACCGGAAAACGAACCGCTCATGCGGCCATCCGCATTGCTGTCGATATGGTGGTGGAGGGGCTAATTACAGATAAGGAAGCGGTTCTTCGGGTTGATCCAGAACAGCTTGATCAGCTCTTGCACCCATCTCTTGATCCCCGTGCAGAAAAGCAAATTATAGCAAAAGGGCTGCCTGCATCACCCGGTGCGGCGAGTGGTCAGGTGGTTTTTAATGCCGATGAAGCCGAAGAACAAACCCGGCTGAAGAAAAAAGTTATTCTGGTGCGGATGGAAACCAGTCCAGACGATATTCACGGAATGCATGCGGCGCAAGGGATTTTAACGGCTCGGGGTGGGATGACTTCGCATGCCGCCGTCGTGGCTCGCGGGATGGGGAAGTGTTGTGTCTCCGGGTGTGACGATATTAAAGTTGATTATGAAAAACAACAACTTAAACTAAGATCGGGTCTCATAATTAAACCTGGCGACACCATAACACTGGATGGTTCATCCGGCGAAGTTATGCTTGGTATTGTGCCGAAGATTCAACCCGAAGTCCGTGGCGATTTTGCCGTTTTTATGCGGATGACTGATAAATATCGGCGACTCAAGGTGCGCACCAATTCCGATACCCCCCATGACTCAAAGGTTGCGCGGGATTTTGGTGCCGAGGGAATCGGTCTGTGTCGGACCGAACATATGTTCTTTGAAGGTGATCGGATTCAGGCGATGCGCGAGATGATTCTTGCACACGATCTCGAGGGGCGTAAGCGTGCCTTGGCCAAGATCCTGCCGATGCAGAAAGGGGACTTTAGTGGAATCTTTCGCGAGATGAAAGGGCTGCCAGTCACCATCCGTTTACTGGATCCGCCGTTGCACGAGTTCTTGCCACAGAACGACGATGATGTATCTGAACTCGCCAACGCTGTTGGAATCCGTTTCTCAGAAGTCAAAGAGCATGTTGAGCAGTTGCATGAATTTAATCCGATGCTGGGGCATCGTGGCTGTCGTCTTGGGATCACCTATCCGGAAGTCTATGACATGCAGGTGCAGGCAATTATGGAGGCGGCCTGTGAGCTGGTCAAAAATCAAGGCTTCACAATTGTTCCGGAAATTATGATTCCTCTGATCGGCCACGTCAATGAACTGAAGATTTTACGCGCCAATGCGGTTAAAGTGGCTGATCGGGTTTGTCAAGACTATGGAATCGAAATCGACTATTTGATTGGAACCATGATTGAGTTACCTCGAGCAGCTTTGACGGCGGACGCCATTGCCAATGAGGCGGATTTTTTCTCTTTTGGAACCAACGATCTAACGCAGACCACATATGGATTGTCTCGTGATGATGCGGGCCGTTTTTTGCCCGATTATATTGAGAGAGGTGTTTTGAAAAGTGACCCGTTTGTTGCTTTGGATCAACGAGGTGTCGGTGAGCTGGTCAAAATTGGTTTTGAGGGTGGGCGGAGAACCCGGCCCGATTTGAAGGTTGGAATTTGTGGTGAACATGGTGGCGAGCCATCAAGCGTTATTTTTTGTCACAATATTGGTCTTGATTATGTGTCCTGTTCCCCGTATCGAGTGCCGATTGCCCGTTTGGCTGCGGCGCGTGCAGCATTGCTGGAGGCGTGATTTTCCAAAAAGCCCCGCCGGAGAAATTGGCGGGGCTTTTTGGTTCAGCTGGTTATCCAGTTCTGCCAATGGAAAGACCGAACTCTTTAGCGTTTTTAGTGGCGTGAAGCCGCTAAAGAGTGTCTTTCTGACTCACTTCTTTTGCCCATGTTGATGAATGAATTCAATCAGCCGATCTTTTTCTATCGGCCTGCTATAATAATACCCCTGCCCAATGCACGAACCTTGTTGTAATAGATACTTATGCTGTGCTTGTGTCTCTACCCCTTCAACTATGAAATCGAGCTGAAGACCGTTAGATACATTTATTATCGCGGGTATAATCGTATTCTGCATATTCTCTGACGTAATGTTTTGCAAAAAAGATTTATCCAGCTTCAACGTATTCAGGGGAAGGTGATCCAGATAGCTCAAAGATGAATAGCCAGTGCCAAAATCATCGACGGCAATGTTAATTCCCGCATCAGTTAATTTGACGATATTCGACAATGTTTTTTTGGTATTTTGCACTAGGGTATTTTCTGTTATTTCAAGTTCAATTTCTTTTGGATTGACACTATAGTTGTTGAGTGTTTCCAGGACATATTCGGCAAAATTATCCATTGCCAGCTGAATAGCAGACATATTGATAGAAATTTGTATGTGTAGCCCCCTCTTGTTCCATTCATGTATATCTTCACAGGCTTTTTTAAGGACAATCTCACCGATATCGTTGATTAAAGATGTTTCCTCGGCAATATCGATAAATTTTCCGGGCAGAATAATGGTTTCCTCATCTGCAAAGATCCTGACTAATGCTTCAGCTGCATGAACTTTCCCGGTGTTCAAGTCGATCTGTGGCTGATAGAAAACAACAAAACGTTCTTCTTTGATCGAATTTCTAATCAGATTCTCGACAAAAACGGTATTACTGTTTTTGTTCTTGAGCTTATTGCTATAAAGACAATGTCGCTTCCGGGTTTTTGTTTTTGCGTTGCACACGGCAATATCAGAATTTTTAATCAGCTCTTCTCTGGTTTCCCCATGGTCTGGATAGACTGCGATGCCGATACTTAATGTGATATGGATATCATGTCCATCGTGCTTGAAAGGGGTGGTTGTTTTGGAGATAATGTTTTTTGCCGCTGCAATTGCATCATCACTGGAGATAACATCCGACATGAGCAGCATAAACTCATCACTGCCGAGTCGTGCCAGAATATCTTCATCGCGAGTCGACTGTCTCAGGGTTTTAGCAAAACTCTGCAATATTTCATCGCCAACGCTTTGTCCGTAGGTATCATTGATTAATTTAAAGCGGTTGATGTCAATAAACAGGAGGGCAAATTTTTCATTGTTTATGTTTGAATGGGTAATCAGTGAATTCAGGTGTCCGTTCAGCAGGGTACGGTTGGGGAGCCCGGTTAATAGATCGTGATTGTGCTGAAACCGGATGATCTCTTCCGCCTTTTTCTTCTCAGTGATATCTCTGGCGACGCCATAGGTCCCGATAAAGTTCTGTTGCCGATTGTAATTGCGCCCCAGTTTATAACCACCCGTTATCTTTTTTTCGATGTTGATTGCACGGACTTCAACATGTAATAGCGATTCATTATTTTTGCACCGCAGTCTTAGTTCCTGACTGTTGAGTGCCACGACATCGTAGACACTTTTTAGTGCCAGGACATCGTGAACTCAACCGAATATTTTAGCGAATTTTGTAATCAAATTCTTCAATCTGAACTTTGTCCAGATAGAGTTTCAACCTTTGTTCTTTGACATCGATAGTAGCCACCACGTATTCGAGCTTTGCTTCC
>LLYT01000045.1 GCA_002049545.1 Deltaproteobacteria bacterium tcs-42
GCCGTCCATGGCCGTTCGACTGTCGCCGTCCGTGGCGACAGACGCCCTTTCCATGGGTACCACAAGCCCCTATCAGTCGTGGTGGTGAATAGTTACACTTCTTTTTGAGAAGGCTGAAATGGCGATTTTGCAGGAAGGAAAAAAAACGATTCGAGGCCGACTGGGACTGATATCTCTGGTTATGGTCCTGGTTTTTGCCTTGATTGCTATCAGCTTGCATTTTGCTTCACGTGGGGTGCGCTCAAAAGTTGATGAAATTGTCGAACATAGCCTTCAGGACACGATTGAAAATTCGCAGCACAGTCGTCGTTTTGGCTTGTTGAATGCACGTCTGGAGGTCTTGAAAAGTACTTTTAATTTCGAAGACCAGTGGTTTGAAATTGAGAGTCAGGAGATTCTGGATGACATCAATCAATTAGAAATGGCTGTCTCTGGTTCTTCCCTGGAAGGCTATTTTGAGCAACTGAAGAAGCAATATGCTGACTACTTAGAACATCGAAGATGGGTCAATTACCTGCTGTTCTGGCGTTCAGCGCAAGATGACGCTATTGGTGAGCTGTTTTCTTTTTTACGCGAGATAATTGCGGCGGAAACCATAAAGTTGACAGTGGAGGGGGAAAAACCAATTATCTTGAGCAGCTGACCCTTATGCTGTCAGGATATCGGGAAAGCCTGTTCAAAATTGCAAGAATCAATGCCGAAGAAGACCATATCCATTCCCTTGCTGCCCCCACCGATACACCAGCTCGTTTAGAAGCCCAATTGGAAAATCTGGAGAGGCGGCTGTGGACAATAACCGCATCGGAATCGCCTATTGCCCGTTTAGGTCAACATCTGATCGATCGTTTGGCTCATTATCAATATGTGGTACAGCAGTATCGGGAAGAGGTGGCTCGATTGGGGGATGCCCACCGAGAACTGGGTCAAACGGCCAGACAGATTTTATCTGCCATGGAACAACGTGATCAGCAAGCTGCGACAACAATGGATGACGCCAGGCTTGAAATCCGAACGACCATATTGACCACGGTAAGGTCGGTGCAGGTTCTTTTGCTGCTGCTCGCTGCTTTGTCCTGGTTGGCTCTGCGCAACCTGTTCAAAAAGCATATTCAGACCCCTATGGACCTGGTCAATGAACGATTGGAACTGTTTCAGCAGGGTGATCATAGTTCACCCATGAAGTTAGATCGATATGACGAATGGGGGGATGTTGAAACGGGTTTCAATCAAATGGTGACCGACCTTCAGGAGAGTCTTTCTGCTTTAAGGGAATCGGAGCAACGCTATCGGGATATTTTTGACAATGCAACCGATGGTATTTTCCTGGCGGAAGTTTCGGGCCAGTTGATTAATGTCAACCCCGCTTTGGCAAAAATGTTTGGATACGAATTTGCTGATAAGTCTGCAACAATGGCTGAGATGGTTGGGCTTAATATTCAAAATGATATCTACTTTCAAGCCGAAGATCGTGATCGCTGGCTTGGTTTGCTTCGACAATCCGGTGAGGTCAGGGATTTTGAGGTTCAGCTGTTACGTAAAGATGGAAGTATCTTCTGGGCAGCCGTTAATGGGCACATGGTTCGTGATTCTGCTGGTCGGATTGTTCGCATCGAAGGCACAGTAAGAGATATCTCCACGCAGAAGACATCCCGGGAGACGCTCCAGCAGTTGCATACTTACTTGCAGGATATCATTGACTCACTGCCTTCGGTATTGATCGGTGTCGATATCAATATGGGGGTGACACTCTGGAATAAACGTGCCGAACACGAAAGTATTCTGACCGCCGATGAAGCCCAAGGACAGTCAATCAAAGATGTTTGTCGATTGTTTGATTCAACAGCCTATATGCCAAAATTGTTGGAGACATTACAGACCAGAAAGCCAACCCGCCTGTTCAAAGTTGAGAGTATCAAAAAGGGGGAAGACGGGAGTTGCCGTTTTTTTGATATCCTGATCTATCCTCTTTCTCTGTCTGCTGCCAGTGGCGCCGTCATTTACATGGATGATGTGACCGAGCGACTGCAACTGGAAGAGATGATGGTGCTCTCGAAGAGAATGCAATCCATTGGCGGTCTGGCTGCCGGATTAGCTCATGAAATCAACAATCCACTGGCTGTTATTCTGCAAAATGTACAGGTTCTCGGTCGCCGTTTATCTCCAGATTTAGTGAAAAATCACGAAACGGCTCAGGAGCTTGGGACAACAATTGAGGCGATTGTTGAGTATACCCGGCTGCGGGGTTGCGAAAAGATGCTCGATTCGATCTCAGATGCGGGACAGCGGGCGGCGAAAATTGTTGAAAATATGCAGAGCTTCAGCCGGCGTGGTGGATCCAACTTTATCCCCTGTACGGTCTCTGATCTGCTTGAGAGAACGGTTGAGCTGGCTGGTAGTGATCATGATATGCGCCACCATTTTGATTTTAAAAAGGTTCCCATTGTTCGTGATTATCAAACTGTTCCCGACGTGTGTTGTGAGGCCAGTCAGATTCAACAGGTCTGTCTCAGTTTGTTGAAGAATGCCGCTCAAGCGTTGCATCCTGGTGCCGTGGATCCACTGATAACCCTGAGGATTTTCCCCTCCGGTGACGATCATGTCTGCCTGCAAATTGAGGATAACGGCGCGGGAATGGAGGCAGATGTTGCGGCGAGAATATTTGATCCTTTTTACACCACGCGTGAGGTGGGTAAGGGGCCTGGCCTGGGATTGTCGATCGCTTATTTCATCGTCACGCATAATCATAATGGACGTTTGAGTGTGACTTCTGAGGTGGGTCAAGGAAGCTGCTTCTCGATGATATTACCGCTGGAGAATGACGCCGAAACTTTTCCCATTGAGCAATAGTTGATGGGGTCGCCATCCCATGAGTTGTTGCGAAAGCATCAGTAGTTAAATTCAGGAGGTTGGAATGGCAGTGATTGGTTGGAAGAGTATTTATGAAACCGGCATTGTTGCCCTGGATAACGAGCATCGTGCGCTGGTAGAAGAGATTAATCGCCTATATGAAGCGGTACGCGATAAACGGGGAGAAGCCGTTTTAGTCGATATTCTGACAATGCTGGAAAAATATACCGTTGATCATTTCCAGCATGAAGAAAAGTTGATGGCCGAATACCAATTTTCCGGGTTGGCAGAGCATCAAAAACATCACCGGGAATTAATTGATAAAATTGCAGAATTTAAAAATGAAAATACAGCCGGGGCTGAAGGCCTTGCCAGGGAATTATTGGCATTTCTTCGGGGGTGGCTTTTAGGGCATATCCTGAAAGTCGATAAAGAATATGGGGTCTTTCTGGAATCCAGGGGCGGGCGTTTCATCGAATAGTGGCAAGCACGACATAACTACATATTTTCTTGAATCTGGTTATGCACGATACTCCAGTGACAGATATTTTTAAATCCCGGACCATTCAATCATGAATGGTTTTTTTATTGTTTCATCACGCTGGTGAAAATTATGACCTTAATCCAAGACTTTCAGTCCTGTTTGAACCTGTGCACTTTCAGTGTATAATCAAAATCAAAAAATTGCCGTGGGATTGAAAGGAAAATAAAGATGAGTCAGTTGGCAAGGATATCGATCAAAGAACTGTTGCAGTTGCAGCAGCCAGAAGAAACCGTTTGTATCAAAGGTTGGGTGCGCTCAATCCGACGGGGCAAGGGGGTTGCTTTTATCACTCTGAATGATGGCAGTTGTTTTGCTTCTTTGCAGATTGTTGTCAATCCTGAGCTCGAAAATTATGAAGCAGTCTCCAAGGTTGGCACCGGTGCTAGCCTGGCGGTGACTGGGCAGTTGGTTGAATCGCCAGCGGCAGGGCAGGCCTGGGAAGTGCAGGCTGAAGCGATTGACGTTGTGGGGGCTGCTGATGAGAATTATCCCCTCCAGAAGAAACGCCATAGTCTCGAATATTTGCGCTCTATTGCCCACCTGCGCCCCCGCTCCAATACCTTTGGTGCAGTGTTTCGGCTGCGCAGTGCCCTCGCTTTTGCTGTTCATCAGTTTTTTCAACAACGGCGATTTCTTTACGTACAGACGCCTATTGTTACGGCCAATGATTGTGAAGGTGCCGGGGAGATGTTTCGCGTTAGCACTCTGGATCCAAAGAATCCACCACTGCAGGATGGTCAGGTCGACTGGGCGCAGGATTTTTTTGCTGAGCGCACCGGTTTGACGGTCAGTGGCCAACTGCAGGGGGAGCTGTTTGCCACCGCCTTTTCAGATATTTACACGTTTGGCCCCACCTTCCGTGCCGAAAATTCCAATACCAGTCGTCATGCGGCTGAATTCTGGATGATTGAACCCGAAATCGCATTTGCCGACCTGCGCGATAACTGCCAGTTGGGGGAAGAATTCCTCCGTTATATGGTCGTCTACGCATTGGAAAACTGTCAGGAAGATCTCGATTTTTTCAATCAGCGCATCGAAAAAGGTTTGCTCGATAAGCTGGAAGCGCTGGCAAAAGCCGAATTCCGGACCATCAGTTACACTGAAGCGGTAGAACAACTTCAGAAATCGGGGCAGTCGTTTGAGTTTCCGGTCGAGTGGGGACATGATCTGCAATCGGAGCACGAACGTTACCTGACCGAGAAGATTTTTGCCGGGCCGGTTTTTGTCACCGACTATCCGAAACAGATCAAGGCTTTTTATATGCGCATGAATGACGACGAAAAAACCGTTGCCGCTATGGATCTGCTGGTGCCGCGGGTCGGTGAAATTATCGGTGGCAGCCAGCGTGAAGAACGTTTCGATGTGTTGCAAGAGCGGATGACGGCGCAGGGGATTGCTGCCGGTGATATGGATTGGTATCTAGACATCAGGCGTTGGGGGAGCTGTCCCCATGCCGGGTTTGGTCTGGGTTTTGAGCGTTTATTGATGTATCTGACCGGGATGGAAAATATCCGCGATGTTATCCCTTTCCCACGGACTCCGGGCCATGCGAAGTTCTGATATTGAATCCCCCTTTTTAAACGGGGGAGGTTTAACCGCTCCCCCCTTTGGCAAAGAGGGGCCGGGGGAGATTGGGAAAGCTGATTTGAAAAGCTTATTTCAATGTATTCTTCTCGCTATTTTCCTCCTTTTCTGCAGCAATACTATCGCTTTTGCAGAAGATCCGGTGAGTTTTGATCTGCCGGTACGCATTGGCGGTGACTATAATTATCCCCCCTATGAATATCTCGATCCGGATGGTTTGCCGACCGGTTACAATGTCGAACTCAGTCAGGCTGTCGCTCGGGTGATGGGGATGGAAATCAATATTCAACTCGGCTCCTGGGGGGAAATGCGCCAGGCTCTGGAGCGGGGAGATGTCGATATCCTGATGGGAATGGCGCATACAGAAGAGCGTCTGGACGAAGTCGATTTCTCGATTCCCCACGCCAAAGTTCATCAGTCGATCTGGGTGCGCAACAATAACAATACGATTCGCAAGGTCGAAGATCTTTACGGACAGGAAGTGATCGTGATGAAGGGGAGCGTGATGCACGATTTCATGCTTGAGAACGATATCGCTGCCGATCTCTTTCTGGTTCAGACCCTTGCCGATGCACTGAACCTGCTGGCATCAGGCCATCACGATTGTGCCCTGGTTGCCAAGTTGCCGGGGGAATATCTGTTGAGTGAACTGCTACTTACTAATATTCATCCGATCCCCCGTCCATTAGTTGCGCAGGATTATGGATTCGCGGTCAAAAAGGGGAATCTGGAACAACTGGCGCAGTTTAACGAAGGACTCTCTCTGTTGAAAAAATCTGGAGAATATCGCCGGATCAGGGAGAAATGGCTGGGCGTTCTGCAGCCGGAACCGCTCCCCTGGAGTCGTCTTATCCGTTACGGTGTCCTGATTGCCGGGCCGCTGTTGTTGGTCCTGGTTGCGGTTGCCCTCTGGTCGCGGACGTTGAGTCGCCAGGTTGCACTCAGAACAGAAGAGCTGGAGCGAGAGATTGCTGAACGGATGCGCGCTGCTGAAGAGTTGCAGATTCGTCAGAAACAACTGTTGCATGCCGATAAAATGACATCATTGGGGGTTCTGGTCTCCGGGGTCGCTCATGAAATCAATAATCCAAATGGTTTGATTCAGCTCAGTTTGCCACAACTGAGCAAGGCTTATCAGAGTATTGAACCGATTCTTGATGATCGCTACCAGGAGCAGGGTGATTTTAAGCTTGGCTGGCTTGGCTATTCGCGGATGCGTCAAGAAATCCCCAAAATGTTGCAGGAGATGATGGAAAGTTCGAATCGCATCAAACGCATTGTCGAGGATTTAAAAGATTTTGCCCGGCGTAACGACTCCGGTCTGGACGACATGGTTGACCTGAATGAAGTTATCCGTCTGGCCTTGCGACTGGTCGATAATGCATTACGCAAAGCCACTCGTCATTTTCAGGTTGATTATGCACCCCAATTACCACGTTTTCGTGGCAATGGCCATCGTATCGAGCAAGTCATTGTTAACCTGGTTTTGAATGCCTGCCAAGCACTGACATCTGTTGACCAAGCGATTAAACTGCGGACTTACGAACAGCGGGACGAGGGGATGGTTGTTCTGGAGGTTCGTGATGAGGGCTGTGGCCTGGACGAAGAAACGCTGCGGCGGATTACCGATCCGTTTTTTACCACCAAACGGGAAACCGGAGGGACCGGCCTGGGACTTTCGGTGTCCGATGGTATTGTTAAAGATCACCATGGACGGTTGGAGTTTTCAGCCCTGCCCGGACAAGGGATGGTGGTCAAATTGTTACTGCCGATTTATGAGGAACAGGAATAATGGAAGCAAAACTCTACCCCTCATTCGGGGTCTTGCTGGTTGATGACGAACTCCCCTGGTTGCGGAGTTTAAGCCTGACTCTCGAGGGGCCTGGTGGAATAACTCATCTGTTGCAATGTGCAGACAGCCGAAAGGTCATGTCGATGTTGGAACAGAACCATATCGGGCTGGTTCTGCTGGATCTGACCATGCCGCATATCTCCGGGGAAGATTTGCTGGAGCAGATTGTTACCGAATATCCACAGGTCCGGGTGATTATCCTCAGTGGCATGAATCAGTTGGAAACGGCGGTCCATTGTATGCGTTCCGGTGCTTTTGATTATTTCGTCAAGACGGTTGAAGAAGAACGTCTGGTTGATGGGGTGAGGCGTGCCATTCGGATGGTTGAGTTGGAATCTGAAAATCGTGCCATTCGCCAGCGTTTTTTTGACGATCAGATTGATGCGCCCGAGGTGTTTGCTTCCATTGTCACCAATAATGCGGCTATGCGAGCCAGATTTCAATATCTGGAAGCTGTGGCCCCAAGTCGCCAGCCTATTCTGATCACTGGCGAAAGTGGCGTTGGTAAAGAACTGATCGCTCAGGTGATCCACACGATCAGTGGTAATAACGGATCGCTGATTTCGGTCAATGTTGCTGGACTGGATGACAATGTTTTTGCCGATACCTTGTTCGGGCATGTGCGTGGGGCTTTTACCGGTGCCGATAGTGTTCGTAAGGGGATGATTGAAAGGGCGGCAGGGGGAACTCTGTTTCTCGATGAAATCGGTGACCTTAATCGGGCATCGCAGGTGAAATTATTGCGACTGTTACAGGATGGCGAATATTATCCTCTGGGGAGTGATCAGCCCAAACAGATGACTGCCCGGGTTGTGGTTGCCACTCACGCCGATCTCGATGCAAAAATGGCGGCAGGGGAGTTCCGCCGCGATCTGTACTATCGACTCTACTCGCATCACGTCCATCTGCCCCCTTTGCGGGAACGTAAGGACGATTTACCGTTATTGCTGGAACATTTTCTGGCTGAAGCAGCCACCAGCCTGGGGAAGAACAAACCGACGCCGCCCGGGGAATTGGCAGTTCTGTTATCGACCTATAATTTCCCCGGAAATATTCGTGAGTTGGAAGCGATGGTTTATGATGCGGTGAGTCTGCATCATGGCAAAACCCTGTCGATGCAAAACTTTCTCAAGCGGATTGGTGCTCCAGATGATCAACCCTCCGTTAAACAATCCCATCCCGCCGAAAATCCCTTTACCCGATTGGATGATCTGCCGACTCTGCAGCAGGCTGGAAAAATGTTGGTTGATGAAGCGATGCAGCGTTCTAGCGGCAATCAGAGTATTGCTGCTCGTTTGTTGGGAATTTCTCAACCGGCACTCAGCAAGCGCTTAAAGTAGAGGGGTGACCGCTGAACCCCTATAAGTTTTGTTATAAATATTCTTTTTGTTATAATTCTTAAGTCATTGATATTTTTGCTTAATTTTTATTTTTATCATTATTTGGTTCGATTCGGTTATGGCTGTTCCGGTCAAAAATTCATTTTTAAAATGTTTATAACAGCATTATAAGTCAACCACTTACTGCTATTTTTAATGAATCTATGCATGGTGGTATCTTCCTTGCTAATGAATTTGGTGGCGAAAATTTTTATGAGTCTCTACATGCCCACATAGGGTGGGCGAAACCTATTCTTTTTGAGGAGGAGTACCCAATGAAAAAAATGTTTATGTACCTTTTGGCCTTTGCCGTTGCCGCAAGCTTTGTTCCGGCTAGCATGGCTGTTGCAGCTGACCAGCAGTTTGTGACTATCGGTACCGGTGGTGTTACCGGTGTCTACTATCCAACTGGTGGCGCCATTTGCCGTCTGGTTAACAAGACCAGAAAAGACCATGGCATCCGTTGCTCAGTTGAAAGTACCGGTGGCTCTGTTTATAACCTGAACACCATCAGAGCTGGTGAACTCGACATGGGTGTTGCTCAATCTGACTGGCAGTATCACGCCTATCATGGTACCAGCAAGTTTGCCGACCAGGGCGCCAATAAAAAACTGCGTGCGGTTTTCTCCGTTCATCCCGAGCCTTTCACTGTTGTCGCTCGTAAAGACTCCGGTATCAAAAACTTCCAGGACCTTAAAGGCAAGCGGGTGAATATCGGTAACCCGGGTTCCGGTCAGCGTGGCACCATGGAGCTGGTTATGAGCGCTTTGGGTTGGACTAATGACGATTTCAAGCTCGCTTCCGAGCTGAAATCTGCTGAGCAGGCAAAAGCACTGTGCGACAACAAGGTTGATGCCATGGTATTTACCGTTGGCCATCCAAGTGGTTCAATCAAAGAGGCCAGCACCTCATGTGATTCTGTCATTGTTAACGTCACCGGTCCAGAGGTCGCTAAGCTGGTAGCCGACAACGATTACTACCGTACTGCGACTATCCCTGGTGGCATGTACCGCGGAACTCCTGAAGATGCTACGACATTTGGTGTTGGTGCAACTTTTGTATCTTCAACTGACGTCCCTGAAGATGTTATTTACAACGTGGTTAAAGCGGTTTTCGAAAACTTTGCTACCTTCAAGAAGCTTCACCCCGCTTTTGGTGTCCTGAAAAAAGAAGAAATGATCAAAGATGGCCTTTCCGCTCCATTGCACGCTGGCGCAGCTAAGTACTACAAAGAAGCTGGTTTGCTGTAATTCAAAAGTGACCTGTGTTAACCAAAAAATGCACCGCTGCGGCGGTGCATTTTTTCTACCAGCTTTTGTCGGGGCAGTTTCAGCTGCAGCTTGTCCATCGCTGCACAAGTTGCAGCTAAAGCTGCTCCCGCGGGGTAATGTCAAGGTAACGAATTTATCTGCTGCTATAGCGCTATTACGATGAACATATTATGAAGGGTCAATTTTATGAGCACAGCCAACGAAAAGACCAAAAACGTTGTTGATGATCCCAATGCGATTGTAGACTCTGAATCCGGAGCCCGGAATCCCACCGGGGCGATGCAGAAAAAAATGTTGTTTTATGTGCCGTTGGCCTGGACAATATTTCAACTTTGGTATGCGTCGCCATTGCCATTTTTATTCAACGTATTTGTCCTTAATGCATCTGAGGCGCGGGCCATCCACCTTGCTTTTGCGGTTTTTCTTGCTTTTACCGCCTTTCCGACCCTGAAAAAATCTCCGCAGCACTACATCCCGATTCAAGACATTGTGGTTGGTTTGGTGGGGGCTTTTTGTGCAGCTTATCTGTATATTTTTTATGCCGCACTGGCCGATCGTCCCGGTATGCCGACACAGCTGGATATTGTTGTGTCCATTATCGGACTGATCCTGTTGCTTGAGGCGACCCGCCGCGCTCTGGGTCCACCACTGATGGTTGTTGCAACAGTTTTTCTTACCTACACCTTTGGTGGCCAGTATATGCCCGATGTTATTGCCCACAAGGGCGCCAGTCTGGCGAAGGGGATGTCCCATTACTGGCTGGGAACCGAAGGGGTCTTTGGTGTTGCCCTTGGGGTTTCGACCGGGATGGTCTTTATGTTTGTCCTGTTCGGGGCCATGCTTGAGGCAGCTGGAGCCGGTAATTACTTCATCAGAACCGCTTTTGCCGCCCTCGGGCACATGAAAGGTGGGCCGGCGAAAGCTGCGGTTGTCTCTTCCGGTTTGACCGGTCTGGTCTCCGGTTCATCAATTGCCAATGTTGTCACCACTGGAACATTTACGATTCCATTGATGAAAAAAGTTGGTTTCAAGCCTGAAAAAGCAGGGGCAATTGAGGTTGCCTGTTCGACCAACGGGCAATTAATGCCGCCGGTTATGGGGGCCGCCGCCTTCCTGATGGTTGAGTATGTCGGCATCTCTTATATCGAAGTTATTAAGCATGCATTCCTCCCCGCTGTAATCTCCTATGTCGCACTGGTTTATATCGTCCACCTTGAAGCCTGTAAATTGGGGCTTGAGGGGATGGAAAAGACGATTACCAAAACCGTCTCTCAGCGGCTGATGTCAGCACTTTTCGGTTTTCTTTTTACTGTTATTCTTGCCGGGGTGACCTATTACGGTCTTGGCTGGATTAAAGTCGTGGCTGGTGGTGCGACCATCTATGTTGTCTCATTGCTGTTGGCAGCCGCCTACACCTTTTTGCTCTGGTATGCCTGCAGGGTGCCGGAGCTTGATCAAAGTACAGAAATTAAAGAGCTGCCCCACCTGGGACAGACGGCTCAGGCCGGTTATTACTTTTTGCTGCCCGTCGTCGTGTTGATGTGGTGTCTGGTGGTTGAGCGTTTATCACCGTCCCTTTCTGCTTTTTGGGCGACGGTTTTGATGATTGTTATTTTGTTGACCCAGCGTCCGATCAAAGGTTTGTTCCGTAAGCTGCAAGGTGATGATGAGTTTGCTTTTAAAGCCGGATTTGTCGATCTGATTAACGGCAGTGTCGCCGGTGCGCGTAATATGATCGGCATTGGTGTCGCGACTGCCGCCGCCGGTATCGTTGTCGGCACCGTAACCTTGACCGGTATCGGTCTGGTTATGACCGAGTTTGTCGAGTTTATCTCCGGCGGCAACCTGATGTTGATCCTCTTTTTCACCGCAATTATCAGTCTTATTCTGGGAATGGGGTTGCCCACAACCGCTAACTACATTGTTGTTTCCACTCTGATGGCTCCGGTTATTGTCAATCTTGCTTCGCAAAATGGGTTGATTGTCCCGCTGATCGCTGCCCACCTGTTTGTCTTCTATTTTGGTATTCTTGCCGACGATACCCCGCCGGTTGGATTGGCGGCGTTTGCAGCGGCGGGTATATCGGGGGGCGATCCGATCAAGACCGGTATTCAGGGTTTTATCTACGATATCAGAACTGCGGTGCTGCCATTTATGTTTATCTTTAATACCAAGTTGCTGATGATTGGTATTGACCACTGGTATGAATTAATTATCGTTATCGCCTCAGCAGTTTTGGCGATGCTTTCCTTTGCTGCGGGGACGCAGGGCTTTTTTGTGGTTAAAAATCGGATCTGGGAAACGGCTGGCTTGCTCCTTGTTGCCCTGTTGTTGTTCCGTCCGGGGATTGTCTGGGATAAAATATTCCCCCCCTTGCTGGATAAATCACCGACCGACATTGTCTCTGTTGTTGACGGGATGGAGCCTGGCTCTTCGCTACGCATGAAGTTGCAGGGGGAAAACTTTAATACCGGCAAATTGTTCACCAAGACTATTATGTTGACGGTGGGTGATGAAGCGACCGGTGTTGAACGACTTTCCGGTATCGGCATTGAGATTCGTAATGAAGAGGGCAAAATGCTGATTGATAATGTGGTGTTTGCCAGTGAGGCCGAAAAACTTGGTGTCGATTTTGACCAGGAAATTCTCAGCCTGCAGATGTCAAACAAGCGGCTACCACCGGAATTGATGTATATCCCGGTTGTTATCCTGTACGCATTCATCTGGATCGTGCAGAATCGGCGCAAAAAAAAGCAACAGCCCGCAGCCGTCGCTGCTTGAGCGAGTATTGACGGATGAATCCACTTTTATTGTTTAAGTGTTGTAACTATTCACCACCACTACTGATAGGGGCTTGTGGTACCCATGGAAAGGGCGCCTGTCGCCACGGACGGCGACAGTCGAACGGCCATGGACGGCGCAAAGTGGCCCTTGGAATGGGTGCCTCAAGGCATTGCTGAACAGTTACTAAGTGTTATACTTAATTATACAGTGGGTACAGTTATTCAATGCTACTTGCGCGAAATTTGTGTCGCCGTCATTCAATAGGCAGACAGGAGATTATTGATGAGTGTTGATATTAAAACGATTCTTGTAGCAAGAGACCTGAGCGAAGATTCATCTCGGGTTATCCGTTATGCGCTGGAACTTGCGTGTAAGTTTCATGCTCAGGTTCATGTGCTCCATGTAATGCCTACGGTTGATTCGTCGGTATTGAATATGGTTGCTTTGACCATGGGGCCCGATAACCTGGCCAAGTTTAATGCCGCAAATGAGTCTGAATTGGCCGAGAAAACCAAACAGCAGTTGCACGGTATTATTGAGCAAGAGAAAGAGTTGCTGGCGGAGGAGGTCCTCCATCCACCCAAGGTTGAAGTTCACCATGGTGATCCGGCACCGATGATTCTTGATGTGGCCGATCGGTTGGATGTCGATATGATTATCCTTGGCAGCCATAGTAAAGGTAAATTGCACTATGCGTTTCTGGGAAGTGTCGCTGAAAAGATCCTGCGTAAAACCCATCGGACGGTGACGATTATTCCACCGCGGGCTGATAAACAATGATGTTAGCTGACCACCTTTGAAGCTGTATTTTGCTATTATCTAATCAATGTTGGGTCAAAGTCCCCGCAGCAAGCTGCGGGGTGATTGATTCGCCCCGTCCATAAGGTTTTGTGAGCGGGGATTTTATTTTGTTGACAGCTTATTTCGTTGGCGTGTATATGTAACCGGGTTGGTTAACAATAGGGTTGACAATAAACTACATACAAATACAGGAGATGTTTAATGGGTGATTATCAAGAACGTGATGCAGCAGTCCTTTTTAAAGGAAATCCGGCAACTTTGCTGGGAGCAGAAGTTAAAGTTGGCGATACAGCACCAGATTTTCGGGTGGTTGACAATGGTTTGCAGCCGGTCACTCTGGCGACCGATGCTGGTAAAATTCGCCTGATTGCTGTCGTCCCCTCTCTGGATACCCCGGTCTGTGATGCTATGACCCGCCATTTCAACCAGGACATAGCCGCTCTGCCAGACTCGGTCGCTGCTTATACCATCAGTGTCGACCTCCCTTTTGCCCAAAAGCGTTGGTGTGGTAATGCCGGGATTGACAAGGTTCAGACCCTGTCCGATTACCAGGATCGCTCGTTTGGTTTGAATTATGGATTGTTATTGAAAGAATTGAAACTGCTGGCGCGGGCCGTTTATGTTGTCGATCAGAATGACAAGGTGGTCTATGCAGAACTGGTCCCTGAAGTGACAGCAGAACCAGATTATGCGGCTGCTTTGGAGGCGGTAAAGCAGCTTCTTTAAGCACAGTATTGTTGCAGGTAAAACAGCCCCTGAAAGTAATAACTTTCAGGGGCTGTTTTGTGAAGTTGATATAAAAATCCCCCTCAATCCCCCTTTGAAAAAGGGGGAGGCTTTCCCCCTAAAGAGGGGTTGGGGGAGATTTGAACTGGATTTGTACCAACTAAAGACCTCTCAATACGGCCGACGCGCATCTGTTGCGACCTTTGTTTCGCCCGCTGTTCTTTCGACTGGATAGCGTAATTTCACCACCAGATCCTGAATTTTCTGTGGTGGCTCCGGAGTGACCCTGGAAACGATAGACATCGATATAAAGTTGATGATCATCCCGACGGTACCGATCCCCTCAGGGGAGATGCCGAACCACCAGTTTGCCGGTTTGTTAGCTCCCGGATTAATAAACTTGAAATAGACAATGTAGGCGGTGGTAAAGCCGATTCCGGCGATCATTCCCGTCATTGCGCCGTAAACATTAGTCTTTTTGTTGAAAATTCCCATGATAATGGCGGGGAAAAAAGAAGCTGCCGCCAGTCCGAAAGCAAGGGCGACAACCTGCGCAACAAATCCGGGTGGAAAGATTCCGAAAAGGCCGGCGATAACGACCGCACCGGCTGCACCACAGCGTGCCCACAATAACTCTCCCTTTTCAGACATGCTTGGCATCAGCACCCCTTTCATCAGGTCGTGTGAAATGGACACTGAAATCACCAGTAATAGTCCCGCCGCTGTAGAGAGTGCCGCTGCTAATCCCCCTGCAGCAACCAGGGCGATGACCCAGTTAGGCAGCTTGGCAATCTCCGGGTTGGCTAAAACCATAATATCATGATCAATATATATTTCATTGGGGCTGTCGGTCGTAATATTGGAAACCAATGCCTGGCCAAAAGAGCCTGACTGGCCAGAATATTTGGGTTTTCCGGAGATTGCTTTTCCGGGGCCATATTGCATAACCCCATCTCCATTTTTATCGACCCACGCGATCAATCCGGTTGCTTCCCAGTTCTGCAGCCACTGCGGGGCATGATCATACCTGACATTGTGGACCGTTTTAATGAAGTTGGTTCGTGCAAATGCAGCGACGGCGGGTGCCGCTGTGTAGAGGAGAACGATAAAAAACAGTGCCCAGCCAGCCGAAGCACGAGCATCTTTAATTTTTGGGACGGTAAAAAAGCGAACAATAACATGAGGCAGCCCGGCGGTTCCGACCATCAGCGCAACGACGATAAAGAAGATATCAATCCTGGGGCGGACTCCAGAGGTATATTCATTGAAGCCGAGATCTTTATGGATGCCATCCAGAACATCGAGCAGATATCTTCCCTGGGTTGACGCATCCCGCAGAATCTCTGCCCCGTTGGCACTGATCGTACTGCCAAAACCGAACGCAGGGATCGGGTTGTTGGTCAACATTATTGAGATATAGATGGCCGGAATCATGTATGCGACGATCAGGACGCAATACTGGGCAACCTGGGTATAGGTGATCCCTTTCATCCCACCGAGGACGGCATAGATGAATACGATACACATCCCGATAACCACGCCGGTATTGATCGGGACATTGAGAAAACGGGAAAAAACCACCCCGACGCCGCGCATCTGTCCGGCGACATAGGTAAAGGAGATAAAAATGGCACAGAACAGGGAGATGATTCTGGCACTTTGGGAATAATAACGATCACCGATAAAAGAGGGGACGGTGAACTTTCCATATTTGCGCAAATAGGGGGCCAGCAGCATGGCGAGTAGAACATAGCCACCGGTCCAGCCCATCAGATACATGGAGCCGTCACGCCCCATGAAAGAGATCAGCCCGGCCATGGAAAGAAACGATGCAGCCGACATCCAGTCAGCACCCGTCGCCATGCCGTTCAAGACCGGGTGGACGGTACGCTCAGCAGTATAAAAAGCACCGGTTGATGCCGCACGGGCATAGATGGCAACAATGATATAGACCAGGAATGTTAAGCCAACAAAAAACCAGGTCCAGGTTGTAATACTCATGATTCGTTGCCCCCCCACTGCAGACCTGATGTGGCAACGTATTCAGGTAACTTCAAAATGGCAAGCTTCAGGTTATCAATCTTCATAGACATCATATTTACGATCAAGGTTGTTCATCAGTCGGACATAGACAATAATCAACAGGCAAAAAATAACTGGCGCCCCCTGATTGGCGAACCAGTAGCCTAACGGGAAGCCGAAAAGTCTTATATTATCTAACAGATCAACGAACACAATGCCAAAGAGGTAGGAGACGCTAAACCAGATAGACAAAAGGATGGCAATGTATTTGAGATTTTGTATCCAGTAGGCCTGTAACTCTTGTTCTCTTCCCATGTATGCCCCATGCGATGGATATGCTTCAAGGTTCGCCTGCTAAACGCTCACTCCTCATTCTAATCAAATCACTATTTTTCGCAATCATTTTATTATATAGAAAACTCTATAAAGGCAGAAGTTCAGGCAATAAACAGTAGTAAACTCGGGACTGTCCCCAGTTTCATCGGGGGCTGTCCCAGATGTTTACGGTTTACGGAACTGCGGCGGTTTAACCCGCAAAAACGGGACAGCCCCCCATGCGGGGACAGTCCCGTTTTTGCTGCTATCTGTCCTTAAACTGACGTAATGCGCGTTTATTCCACTATTTTAGAAAAATGTCTCTTGGTTGAATCTTGTAATTTACTGGCGACGCGGAAGGCTTCTTTGAGTAGATCCTGTTCATTTTTGGTCAGGGCATATGGGTCGAGGTAGTGGCTGGGGAATTTCCTCTGGTCAATCAGCGCGATTTCATTGCGGAGACGCAAAAAGGTAAACGCTTCAAAAGCGGCCTTGATGTGTTCTGCCGTTTCAAAGTTGATCACGTTGAGTTTGACCAGTTGGTCAAGCCGTTCGATGGTGGTTGTGGCGTCAACTTGTTGCTCCAGCAGGAACATCCGAACACAATCGACGATAAAAATACTCCCGGCCTGTTTGATGGAGAGAGTGCCCTTGTGCTTTTTATCCTTTTCCAGCGAGAAGCGGCCAATCAAGCTCAATGGAACCTTGTGTCTGAAATCAAGTTCCATCATGTGATAAAGGAATATCGGATGGGTTTTGATTTCGTGGTGGATAATTTCTCTCAGGTCCTGACACAGTGAAGCTTCACCGGCAATTGGCATAAAGTCGAAAAATATTGAAGAGTAACGGACTTTTTGGGCTTCTGGAACTCTGATCCAGTCGGAGATCCGTGCTTGCCAATCCTTGAGGCGACCTCGCCAGAGTGGATTATTGACCATGACATTTCCGTCACAGCGCGGGTAACCAATGCGGGCAAGTGCAGCGACAAGCTTTTCGGCAAAGGGGACAAAAAAGGCTTCAACTTCATCAATCATCTCATCGGGGAAGTCTTCAAAGATAAAACCGTTGTCCTGGTCGGGGCCCAACAACATCTCCTTACGCCCACCACTGCCCATGATGATGAAGCAGAGTTTGATGTCGGGCGGGGTTTTGCCTTGCAGTTTCACTTCATCCAGAACGATTTCATAGCAGCGCTGGATAATACGGTGGTGGATATAGGAGATGATTTCCATAGTTTCGATGTGGGAGCGGCTTTCACTCAACAGGACTCTGGCAACTTTAACTATCTCTTCTCGGGCAGAAATCAAATCTTCAACGGTGCGTGCCTTGCTGACATTGCCAATCAAGAGCATCGATTTTTGACTGCGGTATTTCATCAAATCTTGCAGCGTGACCATACCGACAATCTCATCCCGATCAAGTATCGGCATGTGCTTGATTTTATGACTCATCATGACCGTTGTTGCTTCATACATGAAGGTATCTGGAGCCATAGTGAGGGGCTGTGAGGTCATGATATCGCCGGCATTGGCTGTTTGGCAGTTTGCGGTCTCCCTGGCCAGGACTTTAGCGACCAGATCGCGCTCGGTGACGATTCCCTTCAACTTGTTGTTATTATCGCAAACCATGATGGCGCTGATCCCTTGTCGGACCATCCTTCTGGCAATCTCCCTGATGGGAGTGTCAGGGGGGCATGTTTTGACAGGCGTGGACATGATTTCTGATAAACGCTTTTGAAAAGGGTAGACTTCGGTTTGCGTCAGGGCGCTCTGGGCATGGTCACTGACCATATCGGAATACAGGTTGCGCACCCGGGAGTAGATTGCTTTATTGAAAAACTCTGCTATATGTGGATAGCTTTCGGCTGTTTTCGTCAACAGTGCTTTCGGGATCAGATAGCATTCAGTTTCTTTGACGGTGCGTGCTCCAGCCGAGTAGCCACTATCGGTGAAGATAGGTGTGCTACCGAAGAATGACCCCTCTTTGCGATAGTCAACAATCATTTCGACGCCCCCGGGGGTCAAAACGACAATTTCAACTAATCCCGATTTAATGATGTAGAGATACCCGCTGGGGGTATCGTGCTGGTTGAGAATATGGATATGGGCGGGATAGTTTTGGATTTGAGCCGATTGATTGAGTTGCGCAAAAATTTCTTCGGGGAGCTGATTAAATGGTTCGGTTTCACGTAAGGTTTTGATAAGCCCCATAGAGGTTTCCCTGTCTGTTCTGAAAAAAAATACTTTAATCAAAAAGGCTTCCATCGGGAAGCCTTGAATATAATCAGGAGAATATCACAGTTATGGTAGAGAGGAAAGGGGGGTGACGCCTTAGCTGGTTATCTGTCGACTGCGGGCTTTCTGTTCTTGTCAAGGTTGATTGGATGAGCCTGAAAACGAATGATGAAGTCGGCAATTATTTTTCCCCAGATCGTCAATCCGGCGATGGCGCTCCAGGTTTCATAGGCGTACAGACCCATAAGGACGGAAATAATAACCCAGGCAGCGATTCCACCACAGACAAGATTGAGAAGGCCGACAAAGGGGGCCCATTTTTGTGGATTTTTGGGTGGCATTCCACGTTTGGTTGCAACTTCAGAATAGTTCTTTTTTATGAGAATTCTCCAGGCGCGACGAATCCAGAAGAATACCATCGGAAACAGGGCGAGAAACAGCAGCCATGTCAGTGCTACGCCGATATCAAAAACCATGTGAAACTCCTCAGCAGTCAATATGCAAAATTGAGAGGGTCTTTGTACCCGAGGTCGGGGCTCCAATCAAGAATATTTTGCTCTTTATTAAGAAAAGTGGGGTTAAAAAAGCCCCGCCAGCAGAACTGGCGGGGCAAATGATCAGGCATAATGCACCGATCGCATTAAACTGATGAATTCTTAGTGGGCTCCATCAACAGCTTTGGAACCACGTGGAATCCGTACATCTTCAACCATTTGGGCGATATCTTCAGGTACGGGTGGAGTCATGTTCTTGACTGCGAAGGCTACGCCAAAGTTAACAATCGCACCGATAGCACCGAAAGCGTTCGGGGAAATACCGAAGAAGAAGTTTGCTTTTCCACCGAACAGGCCAAGGAACTCAGTTCCCTTGATGAAGAAGAGACCTTTGTGGGCGAAAACATAGAGCATGGTGACACCGATACCACCGAGCATACCGGCAATTGCACCCTCTTTGTTCATGGTTCTACTGAAGATACCCATCATCAGGCATGGGAAGATGGAACTGGCAGCCAGACCAAAGGCGATAGCCACGGTACCAGCGGCGAAACCAGGAGGATTCAGACCCAGGTAACCAGCACCTACGATGGAAACTGCCATGGCGATCTTACCAGCCAACAGTTCTTGTGTTTCGCTCATATCTCTAAACCAGATCCCTTTGAACAGGTCGTGAGAAATAGCGGACGAAATTGCCAGGAGCAGACCGGCTGCAGTTGACAGCGCAGCAGCGAGGCCGCCCGCTGCAACCAGGGCAATAACCCAGTTTGGCAGCATTGCGATTTCCGGATTCGCAAGAACCATGATATCGCGGTTAACCGAAAGCTCACTTCCTTTCCAGCCAGCTGCTTCGGCTTTAGCGAGGAAATCAGCATCTTTGGACTTGGCGTTGTAGTACTGAATCCGGCCGTCACCATTCAAGTCTTTGAACTTCAACAGGCCAGTGACTTCCCAACGTTTCATCCAGTCGGGACGGGATTCATAAACAATGCTGTTCTCGGCTGCGAATAAATCGCCACCGTCTTGCATGACCGCTGTGTTGACGGTTGCGTGGAGGTTCAAACGAGCCATGGCAGCAACGGCAGGAGCTGCGGTATAGAGAAGAGCGATGAAGATCAGCGCCCAACCAGCCGAGTAACGGGCGTCTTTAACCGTCGCAACGGTGAAGAAACGCATGATAACGTGTGGCAGACCGGCAGTACCGATCATCAGTGATAAGGTATAAACAAACATGTTGAGCAGGCTACCGGGAACCTGAGTGGTGTATTTACCAAAACCGAGGTCGGTAACAACCATATCCAGTTTGCCCAGCAAGGACATGTCAGTACCAACAAAATTGGATCCCAGGCCAAGTTGTGGAAGTGGGTTGCCGGTCAGTTGCATCGAGATAAAAATAGCAGGTACGGTGTAGGCAGAAATCAGAACACAATACTGAGCAACCTGAGTGTAGGTGATCCCTTTCATGCCGCCGAAAACAGCGTACAAGAAAACGATTCCCATCCCGATGTAAACACCCATAGTATTAGAAACACCAAGGAAGCGGGAGAAGGCAACACCAACACCGGTCATCTGACCGATGATGTAGGTCAGCGATGCAGCCAGGAGGCAGAGAACGCCAACCGTAGCGGCTCCACTGGAGTAGTAACGGGATGACATGAAGGATGGAACCGTATACTTGCCAAATTTACGCAGGTACGGAGCCAGCAGCATCGCCAGCAAAACGTAACCACCAGTCCAACCCATCAGGAACAGACCACCACCATAACCCATGTTGGCGATGAGGCCGGCCATGGAGATAAATGAGGCCGCGGACATCCAGTCAGCACCAATTGCCATACCGTTAACAACGGGACCAACATTACCACCAGCTGAATAAAATTCACTTGTACTTCCGGCGCGAGCCCAAACAGCAATGCCGATATAGATGGCAAAGGTAAGGCCGACGACGAAATATGTCATAGCTTGTAAACCCATAATTAAATTTCCTCCCTAGTCTTCGTGGACGTCATATTTTTCATCGATTTTTCCCATTTTTTTGGCATAGACAAAAATGAGAATGATGAAAACATAGATTGAACCCTGCTGTGCAAACCAGAATCCCAGCGGATAGCCGCCAAGGGAGATGTTGTTCAATGCACTAGCAAAAAGAATTCCGCATCCGTATGAAACCACGAACCAGATAATCAGCATGTTCCTGATTAAGGCCAACGTGTCCTTCCAATACGCTATACTACTGTTTTCAGTCATAAAAAGTTCCTCCTCACAAAATGATGGATGTTACCCCCTAAACCAATTTAAACCTGTGAGCTGTGTTCCGCTCGGGTTAGACAAAAACCTTTGATTGCCTCCTTTCGGGATTTTTATTCCGGTTCGTTTATGTTTCCTGTCAGAAAATATTGCGATAGCCTGTACCCGAGTTGCTCGGGCGTCATCATTATCTATCCCCTCAGGGTGCACTCCTGGGAGCGAATGCGTTGTATCCAAGTTGTGCTGAAATCATTTCGCCAGTTGCTTTGAGTGCCGGCAAAAGTTCTTTGTCGATTCGATGAGCGTCGGTACGGAAGCTGGGGGTCACCAATGCAAGACAGCCAACCAGGCTTCTACCGGTTTTAAACAGGGGAACTGCCAAACAGGTACTTCCATCACCAACGCCATTGTGGTCAATACAATAACGTTGTTTGCGACATTGATCAATTTCAGCGACCAGTTGTGGTTGATTTGCCAGTAGCTGTGTATTGGCCTCGTCAAAAGCGAGAAAGATTTTCCCGGCAGCACATCCTTCCAGCGCAAAGCGCTGGCTGGTCAGGGGGACAACCTTGACCTTTTGATCGTTGTCCAGCATTTCGAGAAAGAGCACCTCTTGATTTCGTTGCACAGCCAGGTAAATGGTCTCGTCACATTGGCGAACCAGCTGTGCCATTGCCGGACGGGCTTTGCGCAACAGGGTCATTTTTGTCAGCAATTTCTGGCTGACTTCGAAGGCGGCCATCCCCAGTTGATATTCTCCGGAAGCCTGACCGCGTTCAACATAACCGTGATTTTCAAACGTTGCCATCAATCTGAAGAGACTCGCTTTGGTCATGTCCAACCGTTGGCTGAGTTGGGCAAGGCTGCATTTGCTGCCTTCATCTGCCAGAGCCTCAAGCAGGTGCAGAGCATTTTCGACTGATCGGATGTTGTAGGAGTCTTTTTCTCTGCTCGGCATTGCGTTGTGCGCCTTCCCGACAAATTTTAAACCGGACATTCATTTTAGCAACTTTTAATCTGCTGTGACTATGAGTCTGGAGGGACAATAATACGCTGTTATATAGTTGTCAATACACTTTTTTGTTATGGTGTTTCGATTTCTTGACAGGCCAGGTTGTGATAATTTTAATAAATAGTGCTAACTGCTAGAAAATACAACTAAATAACCAAATTAGTAATCTAATGAAAGGGTATATGACGCTGTTTAAATAAAAAATAAAGCGTTTCATTTTTGGTTTTTATCGGTATGAATTCGATTTTTTTCCACCCGATGACTCCTGCGGAGATGCCGGTACAGCCTTTGTTGGCCACTGGTCAGGGGGCGGTTGACTTGGAAAATAACTGATGAAATATTTTTATCAAATGTCGTTTTATCGCTGTGGGATGTGAATGATCGTTGCCGGGAGCCCTTTGGGGATTCTGTTTGCAGAAGCCGGTTTGCTTGACTTGATTTGCTCTATAGTGTTAGAAAATCCCACTTTTATAAAGGTTTATATGACTTATGTATCTCCCCGGCAAAGATGATTTTAGCCAACTGGCGCAACAGGGTAATTTAATTCCCGTCTATCGTGAAATTCTTGCGGATATGGAAACGCCGGTCTCGGCTTTCCGCAAAATTGATGATGGTCAGACCGCTTTCCTGCTCGAATCGATTGAGGGTGGAGAGAAGTGGGCTCGTTATTCTTTTCTCGGCAGTGGGCCGGCAAGGGTATTCCGGTGTCGGGATCACTATTACGAAGTCTGTTCTGCCGGGACGATAGAGGAATCGGGGCAGGTTGAAGATCCACTCAATAAATTGCGCGAACTGATGGCTGTTTATCAACCGGTCGAGCTGGACGGCTTGCCGCGCTTTTTTGGTGGTGCCGTCGGCTATCTTGGCTACGATATGGTCCGTTTTGTTGAGGATCTCCCCGATGCGAACCCGCGTCAGATTGACGGCTGGGATGCCTGTTTCATGTTCACTGAGCGGCTGCTGATCTTTGACAATATGCGCCAGAAAGTGAAGCTGGTCTGTAATGTCCATGTGCAGGAGGATGAAGACCCCTCTGTTGCTTATCAGCGCGGCCAACAACAGATTGAACAGATGCTGGTCCAATTACGTCAGCCATTACAGCTCGATGGTGAAGAGGGGAGCGGCGATGGTCGGCAGCAGTTTGAGGCAAATTTCAAACAAGACGACTTTAAGAGAGCCGTCGAACGTTGTAAAGAATATATCCGTGCCGGGGATATCTTTCAGGTGGTTATTTCGCAACGGTTTTCGGGCCGATTGCAGAGCGATCCCTTTAATGTCTACCGGGCACTGCGTACGATCAATCCTTCTCCTTACATGTTTTTCCTCCGTTTTGGTGACTCTGTCGTTGTTGGCGCTTCGCCCGAAGTTCTGGTTCGTAAAGAGGGTGATCAAATCGATGTTCGGCCGATCGCCGGAACTTTGCCACGGGGTGAGACGGTTGCCGAGGATCTTGCTCTGGAGCAGCAGCTGCTTGCCGACCCGAAAGAGCGCGCAGAACACATTATGCTGGTTGATCTGGGCCGCAACGATGTCGGTCGGGTTGCGATGGGTGGAACCGTTGAGGTCAGCGAGTTGATGGTTGTGGAGCGTTATTCTCATGTGATGCATATCGTCTCTAACGTTCGTGGCCGATTGCGTCCCGGGCTGGATAGTTTTGATGTTTTTTGTGCGGCATTTCCGGCGGGGACCCTGTCGGGATCACCAAAAATCCGGGCGATGGAAATTATCGATGAAATGGAACCGGTGCGACGTGAGGTTTATGGCGGTGCAGTCGGATATTTTTCGTTCAGCGGTAATATGGATCTGGCCATTGCAATCCGCACTTTGCAGATCGAAAAAGATACATTTTATCTTCAGGCCGGAGCAGGGATTGTCGCCGATAGTGATCCGGAGATGGAATACCGGGAAACTTTAAATAAAGCGCGTGGTGTCAAACGAGCTATCGAAATGGCAAACCGTGGATTGGTGTAGCCATCCCTGTAGAGCGGCGCTAGCAAAAAAAATCGTAACGGGCGACTCGCAGCCCGTTTCCCTCAGTGACGGTGACAGTCCGTCCCTGTGTAACCGTGAGAGACATAGGAGGCCAACATCAGGATTATCACTCCGGGTAGCACCTCCCCGTCGCACCCATCGAACGGGGTTGCCGGAGGTAAGTAACTCGCTACGTCGTGAGGCGGGCGGGAGAAG
>LLYT01000046.1 GCA_002049545.1 Deltaproteobacteria bacterium tcs-42
GTGAGTAAGACGGAAATCGCATTTTCGGCTTGCGGAGTTGAAAAGGCCCAGGATGGGACTTTTTCAACATCCTGCTAGAGCAGCCCGCAAAACGTAGACCAAGGCGGGTCTATGAGCTTCAGTTCGAGTCGCTTCTGAGTCGTTAGATGTCCCCCTGATAGCGGTCAGATCGGCCAAGATTGAAAAGTAAACGATCCCACGTAACCCTCCCGAAATCCAGGATATCAAACTTCACTGCCAGAAATCAGGATTATGATTATCGGTAGTTTTTCGGCTCCAAACCATGCATTTTCAGCTTATCATAAAGGGTTTTCTTCGGCATCTGAAGCAGTGCTGCCGCATCAGCGACATTCCCTTCCGTGCTCCTTAATGCGTCTCGAATCAGGCCACGTTCATAGACCTCCACCTTTGACACCAGAGAGGTAGCAACCATTCCGGATGGTTCTATACAATCACTGACACCAAGACAGAGGCGCTCTGCCACGGTTTTAAGTTCCCGAACATTGCCCGGCCAATCATGTTGTTGCCACTTGAGCATATCCTGCTCACTCCAAGTGGTCACTTCCCGGTTAAAACGGCTCGCAGCCTGGGAGATAAAGTAAGCCATTAACGGCGCAATATCCCCGGGACGCTGCCTGAGTGGCGGCACTTCAATGCTGATGACATTCAGCCGATAATACAGGTCGGCGCGGAAGTCGCCCTGTTCAGACAGATGCTGTAGATCAACCTTACTTGCCGCGACAATACGACAATTGACCGGGATGCAACTGTTACTGCCAAGCCGTTCGACACAATGATCCTGTAATACACGTAAAAGCTTAACCTGTAGCTGCAGGGGCATTGATTCAATTTCATCCAGAAAAAGGGTTCCACCATCTGCGTGCTCAATTTTTCCGATGCGCTTATTGATTGCCCCGGTAAAGGCTCCCGACTCGTGACCAAAGATTTCGCTTTCAAAAATCGTCTCCGGCAGGGCACCACAGTTTATTGCCACAAAGGGACCGGTACGGCCACTTAGCTCATGGATTGCGTGAGCCACCACCTCTTTCCCGCTACCGGTTTCGCCTAAAATAAGCAGATCGACATCGGTGGGAGCAAGGGTGGCTATTGAACGCCGCACCGTTTGTATTTCGTCGGAGTGGCCAATGAGCGGTATTTCCCCGGATTTTCTCAACTGCTCATTGAGTCGGCGGATTTCAAGAACGAAGCCCCGTTTTTCCAACGCCCGGCGAATCACATCCAGCAGACGTTCGGAATGAAATGGCTTTTCAATAAAATCATAGGCATTGTCCCGCATTGCCTGAACTGCCATCGAAACATCACCGTGGCCGGTTACCAAGATAAGCGGAATATCGCTATCATACTTTTGCATCTCATCCAACAACTCCAATCCGGAAATACCGGGAAGTTTCACATCACTGACAACGACAGCTGGAGGAAAATCCTCGAGTGCGGCCAAGGCAGACTCCGCCGTTGTAAATACCCGAACAGACAGATTAGCCAGCTGGATGGCCTGTTCACAGCCCCGACGAACATCCTCATCATCTTCTATTAAATAGATCAAGAGGGTATTTTCCCGATCATTATAACTGTCCATCGCCAGCCTCCTCCAGCACAATGGTAAACTCCGCCCCTCCGGCATCTGAATTCCTGGCGGTGAGCTTGCCTCCCAATTCGGTGATAATCATATGAGAGATTGCCAAGCCAAGCCCCAATCCCTGGCCACTTGGTTTTGTCGTCACAAATGATTCGAACAGATGAGGGATAACCTCTTCAGCAATGCCAGTTCCGGTATCGTTGATAACAATATAAACTTCCGGTTCCCGTCGCGTAACGGTCACCGTAATCCGCTTATCCGACTGCGCAGAAACTGCATCCAGACTATTCCGTAATAAATTGACCAGAACCTGCTCAAAACGGACACCATCGGCCCAGACCTGAAGGGTCTCCTGAAACGGTCGCACATCAAGCAACGCATCGAGTTGACAACGTTGCGGTTCCACCAGCGTACAAGCATGATTGATGGCATCAATCATGTTGACTGCCTGCTTTTCAGCGGGTGATTTACGGGAAAATACCGTGATTTCAGAAACAATCGATCCGATTCGGTCGGTCATGCGACTGATGTCCTCAAGGTTTGCAAGGGCTTCCGGCACCCGCCCGAGTTCGAGATAGTTTATGGCATTATCGGTAAAAGTATGAACAGCGGTCAGGGGTTGATTGATTTCGTGACTCACTCCCGCCGACATCTGACCGAGCACCGCCAGTTTACCAGCCTGAACGGCATTGTCACGCGATTCGCGCAGAATGTTCTCTGTGGTTTTTAACACCTTGATCTTTTCCACCAGGGTATTGTTGGTCACCACCAGCTCAGCAGTACGTTCAGCGATTTTATGCTCAAGTTTCTCGTGAGCCTTGCGTAACGCCGCTTCCTCCATACGCCTTTTCTTGTAACCCCTAATGGAAAGATGAAAAAGGGCCGCTATCAGGATGCCAGCAATCGCAATGATTGTCAGAGTTTGGAGAATAGTTTTTTCAAATTGTTTATTGCCCATCTCAAAGCGCAAGTCTGCGTTCTGAATAATAGCTTTGAAGCTTGCCCGTGCCTTCATGGCGAGCGGGGTGGCCTCAATTCTATATCCTTTGTAGGCACTGTAGCGTTGACTGACGGGGGTATCCTTGATCCATTCCATCCGTTCCAGGCAGTTGCCAACAAAGGCCTCTGTGTCAACCTTCGCCTGTTCCACCAGTTTTCGATCTTTCGCACTTCGGGTAGACTTGGTCAGCTTATTAAAGGATTCGGTAATAGTGTGAGCTGTTTTTTGTAGTTCCTGTCTGTCATCGTCATAATCAGACCCAAGCATGATGTTACGGGTGAGACGAGAGACGTAGTTGACATCCCTGAAAATTTTGATGGTCTCAATTTTAGTTGTAATTTCATGTTGATGGAGTGAGACAAAAGCCCCATTCAGGCTATACACCCCCCAAAGAGCAACGACTGCAGCCAGGGTAACAAAAGTAATTGTCACACCACCAAGAAAAGCTATATTACGATTAATACTCATTGTTCTTATTCCACTTTATGAATTACTTCTGTCTGAAGGAGTATAGCAGACTATTGCGCAGTCAACTCCAGCATTCCCGCCCCCAATATGATAACAGCTCCTTTTCTATCACAAAGCATAGTAATGACAAAAAAAACCCCTCTTTTTTTACAAGAGGGGATGTATACAGAAAAAGTGGAGGAGGTAACTTTTTCCGCAACTATGACAGCTAAAAACAGCTATTTTTCCACATCAGCAACCGGCTCGTCGTTGCTTCCGGAGATCATCGAACCGACCATACCGAAAGTCCAGGATGCATAGGCATGGATCATCATGTAGATCACGATTCCCACGGAGATAACCAGATGGATGAACCTTGTGGCGGCAGCCGCCGTGCTGAAAGCGGGAAGGATGGCATAGCACAATCGGTTAATGAAGCCAAAACCATCCGGGAAAATGAGCGCCAATCCGGTCAGCACCATAATTGTCCACAAAGTGAACCACCCCCACCAGGCCAGCACCTCGGTCGGGACAACTTTCTCGGTATATTTTTTCTTGTCACGATTGTACCCAACCGGGCTCTTCACCTTTTTACCACTGATAAAACTTCTGACTTCATGGACGAAGAAATCAATCGCCGGGGCTATTTTTGACACACCAAACCATCTATATTCACCACTCATCATGAGGTAATAAACAAAAAAGGTGATTGTCCCTGTCCAGGTCAGTCCAAGCAGAATATGTAAACTTCTTGCTACCCCGCGACTGAGCAAGGCAAGGGGAATGTACTCACTGACTCCAAGCCCTGACAGCAACAGCAGCAGAACCTCCAGCACAATAAGCCAATGAAGAATCCGATATAGCAGGCTGTGCCGCTTAACTGCTATGGTATCACTCTTCATCATGGGGCTCCTCCTTGCTGAAACGCCCGGCAACCGCATGGGTACCGATCCCGGCAGCCGTACCGACAACAGCAGCACCGGCCCAGGTTCCGACATCTGTCCCGTATGCTGTTTTCAGCTTGTTCTCAGCCATATGAGGCGTCATGTCGTTGTGACAGCTGGCACATTCCATCGATCCTCTGGCAAATTGACCCGCCTCGTATTTTTTACCTTTAAAATGACAAACTCTACAGCTTACCGTATCTTCAGACAGCTTCAGCGGAAAAACAGTCTCAAGATTCCCTTTCAAATGTGCATTCAGTAAAGTAACAGCCATTGCTGCTGTATCCCCTGTGATTCTGGCACACCTTTCGGATCGTTCTTTAGATCCACTTGCATACCCGGACTTTTCACACCATTTTGCCACACTCACATGGCATAAAACTGAATGACTGGCTGATCGAGGCAGTGATTTCTGACTTTTGTACTTGGGTACAAGAAATTCATCATTGACTGCATATTGGTTTGATTTTGCGTTTGGAAAAGCCTCTGTTTCATAATATCTCATAATCCTTTGTACAATCGGTTTCATGTCGGCAGCCGGGAACGCAAACATAACTGCGGCAGCCGCCCCGTTGGCTGCCCCGCATAATGAGCCATAGTCAGCAACTCCCCCGACACCATGTTGCATGATGCCCTGGTAATGTTTTGGCTTTTCCCCCCTCTTCTTCGCTTCAAGATGTTCGATAAACTCCTCTTGAGTTGGCAAGGGTACGAGGGTATAGGGATAACCAATTTTCTCTTTTAATGCCGTCATGATCGCCCAGAAAGAGCCGCCACCACATTCTTCAAGATAGTATCCTAAGTGGCCAAGCTTTCTGACATACTCAGGGTCCAGCTCCTGATACCCCCAGGGCATTGGCGGCGGCACAAAATCCTCAGGTAGAGTTTCAGCAGCTTTCGCGTTATTAGCAGTTGCGACTCCGCAGATTGCTGCTCCTGATAAAACAGCGGCTCCCTTGATAAACTTCCTTCTTGGTAAATCTTTCACTTGTTACCTCCCTTTAAAAAAATGTTCTATTCAAAATATCTCGGCTGCAACTATTATTAGCAAAGCATATGCCAAACAGAAACATTTCAAGAATAAGAGATAATACGTTGAAATCTAACAGCATTTTATTCTTGTGGGAATGGCGGGGACTATCAATTGTGCGATTTTCCAGAATAAATCTTTTTTTTATGCGGGAATCCGCACAACAAGGAGTGACCGGTTTGGATGCATATAGCACTGGTGCCCAAATTAGCTAGTAGAGAAAATTAGTGCCAAACTCACATATCCCGGAGACAACTCATACAATACAAAACACCGCACCGGGAAAGCCGGAGATTAATTACGCTCCCAGCTTGCTGGAAGTATTTTCCCGCACGTAAAGCCACCAGTAGAGCACCCCGACAAAGAGACCACCACCGACCAGATTACCCAAAGTGACCGCAATCAAATTGCTATGCCACATGGCCCCCCAATTCAGCTGATCAATAATGGCAGCATCGAGTCCAGAGGCTGAACCCGCACCTGGAAAATTTTTGGCAAAAATACCAGCGGGGATAAAGTACATATTGGCAACAACGTGTTCAAATCCCGCCGCGACAAAAGCCATAATCGGGAAAAATATTCCGAGCACTTTTCCGGCAATATCCTTTGCTGCCATTGCCTGCAAAACGGCCAGACACACCAGCCAGTTACACCCCACTGCCCGAAAAAAGTAAGCACTGTTATGAGAATGTCCGGCGACCTCATAACTGACCTTGGCCGATGCAATCTGCAAAGCGGTACCGCCAAACACCCCATCCATGATTCCGGTTTGACTGACAATCATCCAGGCGAGGAAAATTGAGCCCAACAGATTACCGAGATAAACCCAGAACCAGTTGCGCATCACCTGAACAAAAGAGATTTTTTTCTCCAGAAAGGCTGCCGTCATCATGGTATTTCCGGTCCAGAGTTCAGATCCGGGGATGATCACCAGCATCAGTCCAACACTGAAAACGGTGCCGATAAAAAACTTCTTCAATCCAATCCAGGAAAAATCACCAGTACCGACAACTGTTGCCAAGTGGGCTGCAAAACCAATGTAGGCTCCGGCCAGAAAGCCAAGAACCAGAAGTTGCAGCGATGTGCGCTTTACCTTTGCTTCACCCCAGGCAATCAGAGAAGAGGCCAGCTCTTCCGGGGGGAGGAAATTTTTCATACGGAAACACCTCTTTGGAAAGTCATAAGCAGTTATCTGCCTATTATGAGCGTTGGACGGAGACGAAAGGTTCTCTTGAGAGACAGAATAGATCTGGCGCATTCACAGCAAAGCATAAATCAGTAACCACATTCAACGTCAACAAGATTGAGCAATGGTTCACCACTGAGAGCCCGATGGTAGTTTGCGACAATCTGCTCTGCCGCAGAGTCGGGATTGGTGACACTGGCAATATGGGGAGTCATGGCAATTTTACTGTGGCCCCAGAAAGGGTGCTGTTCAGGCAATGGCTCCTGCCTGAAAACATCGAGTAATGCCCCTGAGAGCTGACCACAGTCAAGTGCTGATAACAGATCGGCTTCAACCAGATGAGAACCTCTGCCAACATTGATCAGGTAGGCACCTGCAGGTAACTGATCGAATCTCATCCGGTTGAGAATATTTTCAGTTTCAGGGGTCAATGGAAGCAGACAGACGAGGAAATCTGTCCGGCTGAGAAAAGTCTCCAATTCACCATTGCCGACATAGACTGGGAATTTTTCACGCCCCTTCCGGGTACGGCTCCAGCCACACACACTGAAACCGAAGTTGAACAGCTTTTGCGCCACATATCGGCCAATCTCACCACAACCCATAATCCCGACACCCAATGTGGAAATATCCGGAATCGGGAGCTCTTTCCATTGTGTCCGGCTTTGCAGCTGGCGATAATCTTTAAAGCGGCGAAAATGTTCAAGCACCCCCGCCATGACATATTCGGCCATCGACTGCTTCAATGCGTTATCAACAAGTCGAACCAGCGGAACTTGCGGTGGTCGCGAAGGATCATTCAACAGGTGGTTTATTCCGGCACCAAGGGAAGAGATGCACTTGAGATTCGGGAATTGCGGCAGGACACCTTCAGGGTGATTCCAGCACAAGGCGAATTCGACCTTTTCAGGCTCTGCAATCTCGGGCCAGACTTCAACCTTCAAGGCAGAATCATGCGCGTGAAGTGCAGCGACCCAGTCACTGACATCCTTACCTGGGTCAATGATAGCGATTGACATGTCGGTATTTTCCTTAGAGTTGAAATCGCTGCAAATGGGCAGAGCCTGGACGAAAGCGGGAATAAGTCGATGCCAAAAGCAGATCAGCCCCTATCGATCCGCAACGTCAGGGTATTCCACCACACTGCCATCAGCAGCATGAATCAGCAGGACGTCCCCCTCCCTTTTGACATATTGTGGCACCAGCGGCACCTTCCCTTTCCCTTCAGGGAGATCGATAACATAGTGCGGTGATGCCAAGCCCGACACCGGACCACGCAGTGAATGCATGATCTGTAACCCAGATTTCACCGAGGTGCGAAAGTGTCCGGTGCCACGAGTGAGATCCATGTGATGCAGATAATAGGGGCGTACCCGCATTTTCAGTAAACCACGAAACAGTGCGTTGATAATTTCGGGCTGGTCATTGACACCACGCAGCAGAACGGTCTGGTTCCCCAGTACGATTCCAGCATCGGCCAGGCGCGCACACGCTTCACTTGCCTGCTCTGTCAGCTCACGAGGGTGATTGAAGTGGGTATTCAGATACAGCGGCTGGAATTTCTTTAACAGCGTACACAGTCGGTCGGTCACTCGTTCCGGCAACGTGACCGGAGCCCGGGTGCCGATACGGATCATCTCAACATGGGGAATCGCATACACGCGCTCGAGCAGATCCTGAAGGACGGAATCGGGGAGCAGGAGCGGATCGCCACCAGAAAAAATCACATCACGAATTTGTGAGTTTGCAGCAATATAATCAATTCCATCATGCAATTCACGAAAACTCAAAGACATGTCGGCACAACCAACCTTCCGTTTACGGGTACAAAAACGGCAATAGCTGGCACAACTGCCTGAAACAAGAAAGATCACCCTGTCTGGGTAACGATGGATAATCGCCGGAGTCGGTGAGAATCCCTCTTCCTCAAGGGGATCGGAAAAACCGGAATCGTCCAATTCTTGTAAATCGGGGACACATTGTTTCCAGATCGGATCGCCAACCTGCTCAATCAATCCGAGATAATACGGAGTAATTCGCATTGGATATTGTGCTTCAACGGCCATCAGTGGCTGCGGATTGAAATTGAAACGAGCAGCCAACTGTTCAGCACTCGTCACGCTCTCTTTCAGAGACTGTTGCCATGTTTCCTGAGCCATCATTCGACCTCTGCCGGTTTTTGAGCGTAACGGAGAACCCAGGTCATGATCATTAACAACAATAAGCCGATATCACGCCACAATGCCGCTATTGGAGTGGTCGGATCAGCTGAATCGGGCTTAAAGCAACCACAATCAATATCAAACCCACGGATAATGGCAGAGAGCAGAACGAAAATAAATATCACGTTAAGGACAAACAGAACCAGCACGGCCGGGCGCACCCGCATGTTGAGTAACAGCAACAAACCACACAGCAATTCAAGGTAGGGAAGGATTGATGCTGCCAGGAAGTTCCAGGCGTAAGGGAGAATCTGGTAGTTGGCAATCTGCCCGGCGAAAGCGACAATATCGTTCGACTTGACGACCCCGGCGTAGATAAATACCGCCGCCAGGGTGACACGACTGCCATGGTAGGCAGCTTTTCCCAATAATGTCATTCCGTTCCCCCCTCTAATGGACGACCCGCATCCCGCCATTCGGGGAAACCACCCTCATACACCAGAACATCGGTGTAGCCTTCCCTGATCAAGACCAAGCCGAGATCGAAAGAGTCTGTGCAGCCATAGCCACTGCAATAAATCACCAGAGTCTGAGCAACGGAAACCTGCGATTTGAAGTCCTCAAGATGCTCCCCTTGAGTTGCAAACGGCAAAGATATCGCTCCGGCAAGGTGGCTCTCCTGAAAATCGAGAGAATTTCTTGAGTCGATTAAAATAGCCCCTGCAGCAAGCAATTCATCCATTTCGTCCATTTCTACCGGAATCGGGAAGGTCTCCAGGGTCTCTGAATTATTTGTCACAGTGCTGTCAATAACAGTCCTGGCAATGACAGGAGTTGACACCGCCTTCCCTGAAAAAGCGTTGAAAACCAACTTGAAATTCAAGCTCAAACCAACAGCGGCCGATAAAAAACAAAGTATCAGAGCTTCGAGGACAATCCGAGACATCGATGGACCAAACAAGGGGCTATTCATCTGGTGATTCATCCAAAGACGGAGAAAGGGTGTTCACCGTTGCCCGCAAACGCTGATTTTCCTTGGTCAATGCAACAATTCGTTGGTTGCAATCGGTCATGACTTCGTTAAGTTCGTCCAGCAGTTGAGTTTGATGGCTGAAGCGGATTTCCAGTTCGGTCACGCGCTCTTGCAGTTCTTCAAGCATGGATGGTCTCCTTTGACAAAGTGCAGATATTTATAACGCGCAGAGTCAATAGATGCCAAGACCATTTTGAAATTTAAACCCCACAGGGGACCGATATGCACTGAAAGTGCATAGGTTCTGACGGGACTGAAAGTCCCTAATGTGCAACCTGAAAGGGGAAAACAGAAATCTGGTATCAATCAGAAGCTTGAATACCACCATGACGAATGATTTCACCATCGACATGATAGACAACATCCTCAGCAATATTGGTGGCTAAATCACCCATCCGCTCCAGATAGCGTGAGATAGATAAATAGTAAATCAAGCCATCCATTGAAGCCGGAACGTTTCTGATTGCCTCTTTGACCCGGGAGAAATTTTCCCGATGCATATTATCAACGTCATCGTCCAGTTTGATTGTCTTGCGAGCCAGATTGGAATCCCGTTCGACCAATGAGTCCAGGGCCATTTTCAACATATCTTCGACCAGCTTAGCCATCGTTGCAATATCGTAAGGACAGTCAACGTTACTGGTCGCATCAAGATCGAGAGCCCGATCGGCAATATTGACGGCAAAGTCGGCGACCCGCTCCAGGTCATTATTGATTTTCAGCACCGAAACAATAAAACGGAGATCGGTGGCAACAGGTTGGTGTAATGCCAATATTTTCAGACATTCTTCTTCGAGCGCTATTTCCATATTGTCGATTTGCGCATCACCACCCCTAACCTGCTCGGCGAGCTTTCTATCGATGGTCAAAAGTGCCTGCACCGCTAGCTTGACCCGACCTTCGACTTCGGCTCCAAGGGTGAGGAGCTCTTTTTTCAGAAGATTCAATTCCTCCTGCATTAAAACAGCCATCTTTTTTTCCTTTCTCACAAAATCAACCGAACCGTCCGGTAATATAATCTTCAGTCTGTTTATTTTGCGGCTTCACAAATAATTGATCGGTTGAGCCAAACTCAATCAGGCTACCCTCAAACAGAAAAGCAGTGTAGTCGGAAACCCGGGCGGCTTGCTGCATATTGTGGGTCACAATAATAATCGTATACTCGTTACGCAGCTCCTTGATTGTCTCCTCAACTCGAGCTGTCGATTTGGGATCCAGGGCACTGCAGGGTTCATCCATAAGGATAACCTTTGGATTCACTGCAATCGCCCGGGCAATACACAGGCGTTGCATTTGTCCACCAGACAACCCCAGGGCACTTTCGTGAAGTCGATCCTTCACTTCATCCCATAAAGCCGCAGCCTTCAAGCTGGATTCAACCCGTTCATCAAACAGTCTTTTGTCTTTTTCCCCGGCAATCCGTAATCCATAAATCACGTTTTCATAGATTGACTTGGGGAACGGGTTGGACTTTTGAAATACCATTCCAGCTTCGCGACGCAATTCAATAATGTCGGTATCTTTAGCGTAAATATTTTCCCCTTCAAGGATAACCTCACCCTCAACCCGACACCCATCAATCAGGTCATTCATCCGGTTAAAACAGCGGATCAATGTGCTTTTCCCGCAGCCAGATGGACCGATCAACGCGGTCACCTGCTTTTCCGGTATACGGAGATCAATACCATGCAATGCCCGAGCATTGCCGGGATAGTAAAATTTCAGGTTATTCACCTCGATAATCGGGTTCTCAATCCGGGTCTCGGTCATGATGTTTCTATTCTCCTAAAAGGTTCCAAAAGTGTAACGCTTTTTCATCTTGTTACGTAAATAAATTGCGACACTACTCATAATCAGCACAATGAGTACCAACAATAGGGTGGTGACAAAAACCATTGGTTTTGCCGCCTCAACATTGGGCGACTGGAAACCAATATCGTAAATATGAAAACCCAGATGCATGAATTTGCGATCCAGATGGAAGAAAGGAAAGTTACCATCAATCGGCAACGCCGGTGCCAACTTGACGACACCTGTGATCATCAGTGGCGCAACCTCCCCGGCGGCACGAGCCATGGCAAGAATTAATCCCGTCATAATTCCCGGTGAAGCCATCGGCAGAAGAATCCGCACCAGGGTCTGAAACTTGGTCGATCCAAGCGCATAGGAACCTTCACGCATCTCACGAGGAATGGCACCAAGAGCTTCCTCAGTCGAGACAATCACCACCGGCACCGTCAACAGGGCCAGGGTCAAACTGGCCCAGAGCAGGCCACCGGTGCCAAAAGTCGGCGTTGGCATCCGCTCGGGAAAGAAGAAACTGTCAATCGAATGGCCAATTCCATAGATGAAAAAACCAAGGCCGAAAATCCCATAAACAATCGAAGGGATACCGGCGAGGTTATTCACCGCAATCCTTACGATCCGGACAACCACCCCTTCTTTGGCATATTCACGCAGATAGATGGCAGCGATAACACCCAGCGGAAAAGAGAACAGGCTCATGACAAAGATCAGCATAACGGTGCCAAATATCGCCGGAAATAATCCCCCCTCAGTATTCGACTCACGCGGTTCTCCGACCAACAGCTCAACCAGCTTGGCAGCGTAAAAAACCATCTTTTCACCGGCACTCATATTGTTGGGGGTATACACTTGAAAGATATCTGCAAGCACAATTTCCTTTTCTGTCCCTGAAACATCGGTAAATACAGCCTTGTCTTCACGGGCCCGTGCCGTTTGACGCGTCTGGAGATCAATCAATTGCCTGAACTCTTTATCCAGACTGACTTTATCCTGATTCAAAGTGATCATTTCAGAATCACTGTCCGCCAACCCCTTGTATCTATACTTTAATTCTTTCAGCCGTAGCTGTTCCATCTGGTAGCTGGCATCATTGAGTTTATCTTCAAGTTCCTTGAGTCCGTCAGTCTCTTTATTGACAGCAGTTAAAGCCTCATCCAGGTCAGCTAAAGATCCTCTGTGCCGTGCCCCGTTGATCACCAGGCTTTGTAATTCGCCATAGAAATCGCCGTGCTCTATCCGTTCCAGGACCAGCAACTGTTTCGGTTTTGCCTGACGGACAATCTGATTTTCATCTATCCAGCGAAAATCGAGTCCATACATATCGCGGTTAGCAATCTTGTATTGTCGTCTGAGACCATTTCCATCCACTGTCGGCTCAGTTTTCATCAATCGTCCAGCGACCTGACTGCCATCTTTGAGTTCCAGACGATGCAGTTCTGCCGGCCAGAAGACGCCCAATCCGTTCATCATAATGACGGCCAGAAGAATAACAGCCGTCAACAATGTTATTGCCAATGATGCCCCGGAAAGCCAGACCATCGGCTCGCCGACGCGCCAGTATTTATTCATGTTTTTAGTCGTAGTAGCCATACTCAAATCCTAAAATCGACCATATTTGGCTCGCAGACGCTGACGCACAATCTCTGCAACCGTATTAACAATGAAGGTCATCACAAACAGAATAACTGCGGTCAGGAACAAAGTCCGGTAGAGAGATCCATCCACCGGAGCCTCCGGAATTTCAACCGCTATATTGGCTGATAGTGGCCGCATCCCGTTAAAAATACTGAGATCCATAATAGCGGTGTTACCGGTCGCCATCAGCACAATCATTGTTTCCCCAACAGCACGACCAAAACCAATCATCGTACCAGCAAAAATTCCAGGGCTGGCTGAAGGGAGAATGACACGCCAGACAGTTTGCCAGCGACTGGCACCAAGAGCCAGAGATGCTGCTTTTATACTTTGCGGAACGTTGGACAGTGAGTCCTCAGCAATCGTGAAGATAATCGGGATGACGGCAAAACCCATGGCAAAAGCGATAATAATACAGTTGCGCGGATCATAACGGGTCCCCGTCTCATTAAACAGCCATTGCTTAAGATCACCGCCAAACAGCCAGTTTTCCAAACCCGGTCCAAGAACTGCTGCTATCGCAACAGCCATCACGATCACCGGAGTAATGACAAGGAATTCATAGCCACGTTCAACCTGTTTCAAGGGTGTCACCTTACGTGCCCCCTGCCACAGGAGAATGCTGAGCATCAATGCTGCCGGGATGAGGATAAGACTCAAAAACATCGATCCAAGCGAGCGCTCGATCAATGGAGCCAGCCATAAAGCCGCAAGGAAACCGATGATGACCGTCGGAATAGCGGCCATCACTTCCACAGCCGGCTTAATAATCGCTTTAAATTTCGGGCGGGCAAACTGACTGGTATAGATAGCGCCGAAAATCGCCAGGGGAAGTGCGAAGAGCATAGCGTAAAAAGTTCCCTTGAGGGTGCCAAAGATCAGCGGTGTCAAGCTCAACTTCGGCTCGTAATCGTCGGTTCCCGCAGATGACTGCCAGGCCCATGTCGGCTCTGGATAGCTTTCATACCAGACCTTCCCGAAAAGGGTCTTGAGGCTGATTTCCGGGTGGGGGATATCAAGTTTCCAGCTCTGTACGGTCCCGTGATCGGAAAGGGTTATAACGCCGTTGCCACGGGTTGACTGAGCAAAGTCAACAATCCTTTCTGCCCCATGATCAAAGCCGACGAGAAAGCGTTCGCTCGTCATATGGCTTATCTTGATGCCATCAGCTGCAAAGCTGATCACTGATTTGTCATGCGGACTTGGCGAAACATCCTGAACTGCCTGAGTATGGCCTTGCAGTTCGTGAATCCGGGTCAGCTTCCAACCAAAATCGGCATCCCTGACCGGAAACCAGGTAGAGACACCACCTTGCTCGTCACCGACAATGAGAGAAATGTCGCCAAAAACCATATTGAGTGCTGTTATTTCTCGCTGATCGGTAAAAGCCCGCGTTGTCTCTTTCAGCAGCGGAGCTTCAATATCACTCAGGTCCCAACGGAGAATCTCACCTGTTGACGTACCAGCATAGAGCTTAAGACCGTCGGTCGACATTGTCATTGCTGTTACATCACCGACCGCGCCAAGTTCCAGTTGGTGCATTTCCTCAATTCGATCACCGGCACCAAACAGGCTTTCCTCTTCTTCAGCGATTGTGACTTGAAATTCACCTGATCGAAACAGATCAATACGGACCTGGCGCCCATCGTCACTGACCCGTGCCATGGTTTCAACAGGCAAGCCATAATCGGGCGCAGCAAAACTTGCTAACCGCTCGATCCGATGCCTGATACTACGCACATTGTCGTTTTTTTCATCGAAGAACGGGTAGAACTTAACGTGTTCAATTGTCACACTCCCATCGTCCCAAACCAGCATATGATTCAAGCGACCATAAGTCCGGGCTGTTACCAATCGTCGTGAACCCGTTTCGCTCGAAACTTCAAGGGTATCCAGGGGCGATCCGTAATGGACATTAAAAAATCTGAACGTCCCGGTTTGATCCAGCCGATATCCGGTTTCCAGATACTCATCCACCCCCAGAGCCAGAATTTTGTCTTCAGCGGTTTTGTGCTCAAGCTGAAATTCGGCACGCAGATCTTTATCGGGAGCAAGAAACAACGGTAAAGAAACCTTTGCGATCAGAATCAGAATAAAAACAACACTGAAAATAATCGCCATCCCGCCAACCGTAATAATCCACTTGGCAATGCGGTCATTCCGTTTAACTTTTTTAAAAAAAGCTGGATTCATAAATCGTCCTGTTTATTGCAAAACAGAACAAACCCTGCACCAAAATCGGGCAGGGTTTGTTCTGTAAACGTTACAGCCTCTTACCCTATCCTGCGAATTAGTCCAGCAGGGCCAGCTGTTGCTTTACAATTTCTGCAGTCAGCGGCAGATAGCCATCCTTGATAACGATTTCCTGGCCTTCTTTTGAGAGGACAAATTTGAGGAACTCTTTTACCAGAGTTGGCAGAGGCTTGTTTGGCTCTTTAACAACGTTGACATAGAGCATCCGGCCCAGAGGGTACTTGCCATTCATGACATTTGCATAATCGGGCTCGTACTGGGTGCCGCCATCTTTTTTACTCAGAGAGATTGCCTTGACACCTGAAGTCTTGTAACCGATACCGGAGTAGCCGATACTGGCCTTGTCTTCGGTCACACCAAGAACAACGGAAGCGCTGCCCGGCTGCTCTTTGACAGTGTCCTTATAGTCACCCTTGAACAGAGCTTTTTTCTTGAAGTAACCATAAGTACCGGAAGCGGAGTTACGACCATAGAGGCTGATCGGCTTGTTCGCCCACTCGCCGGTGAGACCAACATCACCCCAGACGGCAGCGTTTGGCAAACCGCCCTTGTTAGTTTTTGAGAAGATCGCATCGACCTGTGGAATGGACAGCCCATTGATGGGGTTGTCTTTGTTGATAAAAACAGCCAGTGAATCCAGAGCAACACCGATAGTCGTCGGCTTGAAACCATACTTGGTTTCGAACGCCTGAGCTTCTTTATTTTTCATCTTACGTGACATGGGACCAATCTGGCTGGTGCCTTCGATCAGTGCCGGAGGTGCAGTACTGGAACCCTTACCTTCGATCTGAATGTTCACATTCGGATATTTCTTGCGAAAACCTTCAGCCCAGAATGTCATCATGTTATTCAGCGTGTCTGAACCAACACTGTTGAGGTTGCCGGCAACGCCCTGAACTTTGACATAATCGCTGATGTTGACATCCACCTTGAGAGGGCTGGCAAATCCAGCCGAAGCAAAAAGCACCAGAGCCAGAAGAACCAGAGCAAGAATTTTTGATTTCTGTTGTTTCATTTTTTGACCATCTCCTCGATTATTTTTTTGGTTAACTTTGATTTCGTCTGCATGCATCATCAATTGATGGTCGGGAAGATGCCGCCACAATGTTAGGATTGTGTGAGTGGAAGGTAAGAATTTTGCTAAATCATACTCGTGCAGAAGTTTTTTGTTCAGCAGACAGCCGTGGGAGCAGCAGGGTAAAACAGCTGCCCTCCCCAGGTTGACTGGTAACGAGAATTTCGCCTCGATGGGCTTGGGCGACATGCTTTACAATCGCCAGGCCAAGACCGGTTCCACCAAGGTTACGACTCCGTGCCAGATCGGCGCGATAAAAGCGCTCGAACAGTCGAGGTAAGTGCTCTGCAGCGATTCCACAACCAAAATCCCGGACCCGGATACTGACCTGCTGATCCAGTTCCGCAACCTCGATTTGGACCTGCCCTCCTGAGTCACTATATTTGATGGCGTTCGTCAGCAGATTAATGATTGCCTGCTCTAACAGTGAGCGATTAATTCGTGCTTTAAGCTGCTCCGGACAATCAATCTGCAGATTGATCTGCTGCTGCAGAAGCAGACTTTCACAGGCCATTCTGGCGCTGTCGAGAAGCGGTAGTAATAACTCACAACTCAGCTCCCACCCCCCTTGCTCGGCACCTTGTTCGATGCGTGAGAGGTTAAGAATGTCTTCGACCAGGGCATTCAGGCGTTCACCCTGCTTAAAGATAATCTCCAGGAATCTCTGGTTGGCGGTACCTTCTGCCGCGTCATCAAGTAAGGTTTCGACCGCTCCGCGAATAGCGGTAATCGGAGTTTTCAATTCGTGCGAGACATTGCCGACAAAATCACGCCGCACCGATTCAAGCTGACGCAGACGGGTTAAATCGTGCAGGACAATCAAGACTCCGATTCTCCTTTCGCCGCTGCCAGTTAAAGGGCTTGCCTGAACATGGAGATAACGTTTGTTCGCCCCGTGCATCACCAGCTCTTCCTCAAGCGGGTCCTGATGATTCAGCGCCTTGCGGATAAAACGCTGCAGTTCTGCCTGACGGATAACCTCCTGGATGGATCGACCGGGCTTCAATTGTGGTGACACGGCAAACAATTCAGCAGCTGCCGTGTTGAGACGGATGACTTGTTCATCGTTATCGACCGCAATAATCCCTTCAATCATACAACCAAGGATTGTTTCGATTTCGCTGCGCTGTTCAACTTCCTGACCAATTCGATCAGCTAATTTAGCCGCCATCTGGTTCATTGCCTCGGCCAGGCGTCTGGTTTCCAGTGAACCGGTCACCGCCAGAGGGATATTCAAGTCACCCGCTGAAAAACGCTGGGCACCATCTGTCATCAGCTCTAACGGACGGCTTAAGCGTCTCGACAACCACCAGCAAGGTGGAGCCAGCAAAACCGCAATGGCCAGACCAGCGAGCACCAGCTGCCAATAAATCCCTTTCAGGGTGGCATCAATACCGGAGACAGGTAAAGCAGTGCGAATACTGCCAACCCTCTCCCCCTCAGTATAAACCGGAACAGCGACGTACATCAGTGATTGGCCAAGTGTATTGCTGAAACGGATCGACATCCCCTGTTCAGCAGAGAGTGTTTGTACAATCTCTGGTCGCTGGCTATGATTGTCCATGTGCCGGGCATCTTCGTGCGAATCGGCCAACACCTTGCCATCATTCCGAATAATGGTAATACGGGTTTCTGATTTTTCACCGAGTTGTTGGACAAATTGAGAGAGGCGAAGCCTGGCACGATCATTGAGGTGCCCCTGAAGTTGAGGTTCAATCATTTGTGCCCGGGCACGCAGATCATCCGCCGTCTGCCGATAATGGAAATTTCTCAATGTCCCCGAGGCATACCAACCAACCACCACCAACACCAGGATCATCAATAACAAATAGGATGGATAAAGTTGCCAGACAAGACGACGTCGATTCAGTTTCACAGACCCTCCATAAAGCGATACCCAACGCCACGAACCGTTTCGATATAGTGGCCACAGGAACCAAGTTTTTTCCGTAGTCCAGCAATCTGGACATCAACGGCCCGGTCGGTCACAGCATAATCCTCGCCACGAACGGCATTCACAATCTGATAGCGAGTCAACACCCAGCCGGGTCGGCTAGCCAAGGCCTCAAGCACCCGAAATTCAGTAAAAGTCAGATCTACGCTTTCCCCTTCAACCTGCACCAGACTACGGCCGGAATGAATGCGCAGGTCGCCACGAACCAGCTCCTCGGTGTCCGATTGCTGTTGCAGTGCCCCTCTGCGCCGGAGGACAGTCTGGACCCGGGCCAATAGAACTTTGATGCTAAAAGGCTTGGTGATATAATCATCAGCTCCCAGTTCAAGACCACGGACGACATCTTCCTCTTCACCACGGGCGGTGAGCATAATGATCGGGATTTCACGGGTCGACTCATCGCCGCGCAAACGGCGGCAGATTTCCATTCCATCAATCCCGGGAAGCATTAAATCAAGTAGAATTAAATCGGGGTTTTTCGCAGCAATGGCTTCCAGGGCCCCTTCACCATCGGCGGCACACTCAGCGTCATATCCTGCCTTGATCAGGTTGTAATGAAGCAGGGCGAGAATATCTTCTTCATCTTCCACAACAAGAACAGACGTCTTCTGGTTTGACATGGTCCCTCACAATTTATTGGATTATCGGGAATATCGGCCCCTTTTGTTAGGATTGTGTGAGTTTATCAGATTTAGTCCCACTGAATGTAAAGTTTTCGCTGCCACTTTTGCTGCTTTGACAAAAACTCATGGGATGGCCAGGCAAAAATTTTCATTGCAAAAAAATCCCCAAAAGCAGCATCACCTGGAGTTAAATAGAAGCATCATCAGTCTTGCAATACCGGCGCAGATCAGGCACTCTCCTTCTCGTTACTTGATTCTGACTCACTTTCAATAGCTCTGCTTTCCCGCGCAGGAGGTGAATATGCAACACTTTGCCCTGACTATTATCGGTCGTGATCGCCCCGGAATCGTTTCCCAGGTCACCGAAATCCTGTTTCAAGGTGGCTTTAATATTGCCGATTCGAGTAGCTCCATTCTCGGTGGCCAATTCTCGATGATCCTGATCATCTCCAATCCGAAAATTGCAACCCAGGAGGAATTCAGCGATGCCTTCAAACCGCTGGAAGAAAACAACCTGTCGGTTTTCATCCGCACCCTGAAGCCCGGGGGAGAGATTCGACCTGAACAGGAAGGGGATCTCTGTATGATTTCGGTCTACGGGGCCGATAAACCCGGAATCGTCTTTCAGGTGGCCAAAGAGCTGGGGGACCGCAACATCAATATCACCGACTTGAACACCAAGCTCGTCGGCGACAAACAAAACCCTGTCTACGTGATGATGCTCGAAGCGATGCTGCCGGTTGATACCGAGATCGAAGTCGTGGAAAACTGGATGGAAGCGTTGAAACAAAGACTCCAGGTTGATATTTCTGTCCGTTCCCTGGTTGTCATGGAGTTGTAATTCTGATGGCTGTTAAACAAGTCCTGGTCTATCCCGATTCCCGTTTGAAAGAGATCTGTGCCCCAATCGTCAGCTTTGATGAAGCAGCAGAACAATTACTTCAGGATCTTGTCGATACCATGGTTGATGCCGGTCACTCCGTTGGCATTGCCGCGCCACAAATCGGCGCTCTCCGCCGCGCAGCCGTGGTTGATGTCTCGAAAAGCAAACTGGGGAAAAAGCAGGAGAATCACGGCCTGCTGCAGATGGTTAATCCGGAGATTATTGAAAAAGAGGGGAGCCAGGTGGTTCGTGAAGGGTGCATGTCGGTTCCCGAATACACCGGCAATGTCACTCGGTCTGAATCGATTGTTGTCCAGTTTCTCGATCAAAATCAGCAACGCCAAATCATCAGAACCGAAGGGTTTGAAGCGATTGCAATCCAGCACGAGCTGGATCATTTAGATGGGTTTCTCTTCCTGGACAGGGTGTCAAGCTTGAAAACTGATCTTTTCAGGAGAAAACAGAAGTGAACTGAACAGGTATCTTCAGCCGTTTCGCTGGTACTGTACCAGCTTGAATGTCGCAAACTCTTCTTCTGTGTTGACCTGCCAGTCATCCAGGGAAAAATCAGGGAAAAAGGTGTCACCGCTAAAATCACCATTCACCCAGGAGACATACAGACAGTTAGCCAGTGGCAAGGCTGCCTGATAGATCTGACTGCCCCCGATGACAAAGGTTTTTTCCCCCAGTTCATCCCCCCTTTGCAGAGCACTCTCCATATCCGCAAAAACCTCACACCCTGCTATTGATTTGACAGTTCGACTGATCACCAGATTAGTGCGACCGGGCAGTGGCTGTCCGATGGAAGCAAATGTTTTACGTCCCATCACAACGGTGTGGCCGCTGGTGATCTGTTTAAAGCTTTGCAGGTCTTCAGCAAGGTGCCAGGGCATCTGATGGTTTTTTCCAATGAGGCGATCGGGTGTCATGGCGACGATGATAATCACTTCAGCCATACCTTTGCTCCATCCTTCCTGTTGAGACAATCACCGTCCGGATCCATTTCTGTTAACTCAAGGGCTCTTCCACCCTTGTTTCAATGGTATTAACAAATCCGGGACTGCCCCGAAATGGCTGCAAAATGACTTAGCAGGATGTTGAAAAAGTCCCATCCTGGGCCTTTTCAACTCCGCAAGCCGAAAATGCGATTTCCATCTTGCTCACAAAATCAAGGACTTAGAAACCAGCCCTCGATTTTGGTCGCCCGTCCATGGGCTCCACAGGCTGTTTTTCAACAGCCTGTTAGACGTTACAACACTGACCGAGAGTGTTTAATACAGTCTCACGTTTTAACAGATCAGAAAAAGCGATTGCTGCGGGAGACGCGGTGCGTTCACACAACCTGACCAACCATAATTGCCGGTGAATCGTCAATCCTTCAACATCAATTTTAAACAATTCACCGTGGCGCAGATTGTTCTGGACAGACAGATCGGAAACAAAGGCGCAACCGGACCCGGCAGCAACAGCCCGGCGGACAGCTTCATTGCTACCCAATCGGGCAATGACATTGAATGATTCGGGATCAATCCCGGCTGACAAAAATCCTTTTTGCAAAGCCTGGTATGTTCCGGAGCCGTCTTCTCTGATCACAAATCCTTGTTTCTGCAATTCATTGAGCGTGATGGATTGACGTTCTTTCAGGGGATGATCAGGCCCGACAATCATAACCAACCGGTCCTTCAGTAAAGGTTCGTGGCTACAGCTTTCATCAGTAGCGTGACCACCGACAATCCCTAACTCCACCTGACCAGACTTCAATTCATCAAGAACCTCCCTGCTGTCTCCAATCCTCATAGTCAGTGATATTCCGGGGAATTCTTGTTGTAAAGCCGGCAGAATACATGGGATTAAATAGTTGGCCGGAATATTACTGGCACCCAGATTGAGTGTCGCTCTTTCCAGCCCGTGTAAACCGGCCATCGCCTGATTCAACACATCCCGCTCTGCCAACACCCGCCGCGCATGTTGCAGAAAAACGTCTCCGCCGGTCGTAAGAAAAATCCCCTTGGTGGTGCGATCGAGCAGTCTGGTATTGGTCTCCCGTTCCAGTGCGGCAATATGTTGACTCACCGTAGACTGGGTCAGACAAATTGCTTCTGCGCCGCGCGAAAAACTTCCAGTTTCAGCGACTGCAACAAAAAGTTCGAGTTGCCGTAATGTCATCACTCTCTCCATTGATAAGACCAATAAGATCAATTGATTTTACTAAATCGTCAACTTGATTTGATCGGTTCGTTTGTCTTGACAGTTTTAATTCTCGTATCACAAGCATGGATACAGTGACTGGCCTCGTGTCAGCGACTCAACCACCTTACACTGAAATTGCGTGGATATAATCAGGACTGCAAGTCGTGAAAATCAGCGTCGGGTGAGGGGAAAGTCTCGTTGTGAAGCTAATCAACCTTTATCCCGAACCGTCTGACCCGGCTGGCATTGAGCTTACTTTCTCTGCCGATGATTCTGAGTGCTTCCGCCGCCTTGTCAGATATCAATTCCTGATGTTCCGTCGTGCCGCCCAGGCGGTTGAATCTCAAGCAGAGGTCGACATATTGTGAAAGCTTCTGCCCCTTCTGAGATTTGAACAGCTGGACATATTCTGCAACCGTCGCTTGGGACAATTGAATATCTTCATCTTCACTACAATTGTCGCCAGCAAGTAGCCGATCACAAATATCGAGAATCGAGCGTTTTGCGCTGAGCTGAATATATTTCTTTCTGAATTTGGCAACAACTTCCCAATCCTTGATTTCTGCAGGTATGGCAGAAGTATCGAGGTTGAAAAGCTCAAGATTCGCCTCCCGTTTATCGATATACAAGGTGATGATTTTAGTCGCCAGTTTATCCTTTCCAAGATAGCGCAGCAGACGAACCGCACCATCCAGATCGACCGGACTGATATATTTTGCATTGTTTTTGAAACTGTCTGACAGACAAGTGATCACCTCTTGATCGTTGGCATCAAATGATTCGTTGAACTTTTTCCATGCCATCTGGAATGAATTTTCAGAAGATGCTGCACAGATTTTTTCATTCAACGCTACAGCTTCCTCGCGCAATGCTTTTTCATCGACATATCCATTTTCCACCAACCGGGCAATCTGCTGATCGAACTCATCAACAATAAAGTTATCGTAGTGGCGCAGGATGCTACACCAGAACTGTTGCTGGGTTGACAACGCCACGTCCTCATCAAGATCACCGAACGTACTGGTGCGGTTGATAACAAAATTATAATCGGGGGTATTGCTCGATTGGCTGTAATAGCACCAGGTCAAAAAGGTCACAGTTCTTAACGCATGCGACAGGATCTTATCCTCATACCCCTTGAGCAAGGGAATCAGAAGTGCCGAGAGTTTTTCGATTTTTTTTATGATGCGGATGTTGTTGATTCCCAGTTTGATAATATTGGCCCCGAGCTGCCGAGAAACCTTATCTGTTTTCAGGGCGATTTTTACGCAATCTTCAGCGGTGGGTGCAAATCGCAGTTCGGTATCAATCACCTTCTCGCGCAGCTTGATATAATCGATTGATGAATCTTCACTGAGGCTTTCATCGTTCAGAATCAGGACAACCTTGCATCTTTTTTGTTCCTTCAACTGAGTGATCAAACCCAGGATATCCTGAGCCTCAATGCTTTTCCCTTTTCTCTCAAAATCGTCAATGCAGATAATCGACTTCTCCAGCGAAAGAAATGCCAGGGAGTTGAGCGTCGAATAATAGTGATCAATAGAGGCATTGGATGAAAACAGTGGAAGTGATTTTTTACCCAGAGAACGGAGCAATTCGGCGGTATTACTTTTGAAACTATCGACTGTCGGTCTTCGGCCGATGGACTGACGATCGACCCGATTCTCAAAGATAGAAAACTTCAAATCATCCAGAGAGTTGATTCCGAACAAGGAAACATACGAATATTTCTGCAGCGCAATTTTTTTTTGATTTTTTGCGCTGCCCAGATATCTGTTCCAGGCATAGGTTTTACCAACCCCCCAGGCCCCCTTAATCGACATCACTTCGGGTGCTTCACTCGCCAGAAAACGCCCAATCTGCTCTTCAATAATTTCAATCGACATAATTCCTCTTTTCAACTATCGATTTACAACAATCCGCCGTAACTATTCACCACCACGACTGATAGGGGCTTGTGGTACCCATGGAAAGGGCGTCTGTCGCCACGACGGCGACAGTCGAACGGCCATGGACGGCGCAAAGTGGCCCTTGGAATGGGTGCCTCAAGGCATTGCTGAACAATCAGAGAATAGAATGGCCCTGTCACCAAGACCAAGCCCTCCGTTGCCACCGGACATGCGGTTTTCCCGCA
>LLYT01000047.1 GCA_002049545.1 Deltaproteobacteria bacterium tcs-42
ATTTCGTTGTCCGACATTTACATGTCTTCGCTTCATCCTATGAAGCCGGCCTCGCTCCCCGGGCTTTGTTACCTCCGCACGACAGACCGCAACTACCTGTTCAATCAGCAATTAACAGGGCAAGCTCCTTTCAGCTTGCGAGAATGACCGAGCTTAGCTCGGCGCACCGGACGGCGACAGTCGAACGGCCATGGACGGCGTAAAGTGGCCCTTGGAATGGGTGCCTCAAGGCATTGCTGAACAGTTACCACCGTATAAAGGTTTTCTGCAGAAGTTTATCCACAATAGTTTAGCAGGCTTCAGAGAGTTGTGGGCAATTCACAGTGAATGAATGATAGCTTATACGGCTTACCCACGGATCGTGATTATGCTACAAACCGATTGTAGCGATTCACTGATTTAGCTAAAGGGGTAGAATGTCTGAAATACTCGGTCCCGATCCAGAACAATTACGACAATTGGCTGCCACACGGATGCCTTACGGCAAGCACGCCGGGAGATTCCTGGTTGATCTGCCGGAACCCTACGTTGTCTGGCTGGTTGGTCATCGACTGCCCAACGGACTGCTGGGGCGGCAATTGCTGGAAATATACGAGATCAAGGTCAATGGACTCGAGGGGCTTTTGCGGCCTTTAATCCCCCGGGAAGGTCAACGATGAGAAATCTTCCCTGGGCTGAAGGGTCGCGCCCGGTAATGTTGGCACCGATGCAGGGATTGACCAACGCTGCCCTGCGAGCTTGCTATATCGAACGTTATCAGCCTGATATGGTTTTTACCGAATTTGTGCGGGTCCAAACGCAATCGAAAAAACGGATTGCCAAGGCGGAGCTGGCAGAAATTGCGGCTCACGACTCTTCAGTTCCTTTGGTTGTACAGCTGATTGGTAACAATGCTTCGGCCCTGGCAGATGGAGCGTTGCAGGTTCAGGATGCCGGGGTTCAACACCTTAATTTAAACCTTGGTTGCCCCTATGGCCGGATGACCAGCGGAGCAACGGGTGGTGAGCTGCTCAGAGATGCGGAAAAACTTGCTGACCTATTAACTGCTCTGCGCCGGTCAGCAAAAGGGAGTTTCTCAATCAAGTGTCGAGCTGGTTACAGTGACCCTCAGCAGTTATTTGAGTTATTGCCCCTTTATCTCGATTCGGGGATCGATTATCTGATCCTCCACCCGCGGACGGTGCTGCAACAATATTCGGGATGGGCCGATCATTATCTCACCGCCGAAGCCGCCAATCGAACCAACCTCCCCCTTATCGCAAATGGTGACATCAATAGTGCCGCACTGGGCCAGAAGTTATTGCAGGAAACCGAAGTTGTTGGTTTGATGCTCGGCAGGGGTGCGCTGGCAGACCCCTGGCTGTTTCGACGAATTCGTGGCGAACTTCCGGGTGAAGTTGATGAGGCGCAGCGACGCATTGATTTGTTTGCATTTTTGTCCGACTTGCTGCCACGCTACCTGGTGAAGTTCTGTGGTGAACGGCAGGCCTTGATGAAACTGAAGGATCTTCTCAACTTTATCCCCGATGATTGTTTGCAACGCGATATTGGCAAGCTGAAACGAACGACGACCACCGCCGGTTTTTCAGCGTTGTTGGAAAAAAAGTTTTCTGTCTGAGGTTGACAATCGAAGGGGCTCCCCCTTCGAGACAAAACTGCGTTGGCTAAGTATCTCTGCTTATTTCTGGATCAGAAAGAAGCAGAAACGGAATCACAAGGGGACGGCTCTCACCTGGAGGTTAGTCTGCGCAGCGCCATCCTGTTTATATTTATCCCACCACTTTTTTATCCCCTGTTGATTCATTTATCACTTTAAGTTTCGTAAGAAAACCTGGCGAAATTACTGATTCCCGGATTTTTTATCAACAGGATATTCACAGCAATTTGACAACATATTGTATCAATCCAATAAAAAAGATACTAGATATTGTGATTATGTCTTGGGATGACCAATAACTTATGTTAGTGTCATCGGCATTGTATTTTTATCAATCTTTCTCCTGTGGATCTGGCAGGGAGGGGCGTAATGGTCGAATTTATTCGTAAGCGTGATGGTCGCCTGGTACCGTACGTTGAAGACAAAATCTCTCAAGCTATTATCAAAGCGGTCAAGTCGGTTGGTGGTAGCGATTTTGAGAGGGTTTCTGATATTACCCGCCAAGTCGGCGGAATACTTTCTGTTCTCTATAAGGATGGCCGGGTTCCAACCGTTGAAAATGTGCAGGACCTGGTCGAAAAAATCCTTATTGAGAACGGTCACGCGCAAACGGCCAAGGCCTACATCCTTTACCGGAAACAGCATGAAAACCTGCGTGAAACGAAAGAGTTCATGCAGAAATCGATTGAAGCGATCGATTCCTACCTGGTCAAGGAAGACTGGCGGGTCAATGAAAACGCCAATATGGGTTATTCGTTGCAGGGGCTTAACAACCATATCGCCGCCAACATCACCAGCAACTACTGGTTGAACAAAATCTATCCGCACGATATCGCCGATGCTCATCGTGAAGGGGATTTTCATATTCATGATCTGGGCATGCTGTCGGTTTACTGCTGTGGCTGGGATCTGAAAGATCTGCTGCTCAAAGGGTTTACCGGCGCGTACGGCAAGGTGGAGAGTGCCCCGCCGAAGCATTTTCGCACCGCGTTGGGACAGGCGGTTAATTTCTTCTATACGCTGCAGGGCGAGGCGGCCGGAGCGCAGGCTTTCGCCAGTTTCGATACGCTGCTGGCCCCGTTCATTGCCTACGATAACCTGACCTATCCGGAAGTGCGTCAGTGCCTGCAGGAATTTGTCTTCAACATGAACGTCCCGACCCGGGTCGGTTTCCAGACGCCGTTTACCAACATCACCATGGATATGATGGTGCCGTCAAATATGGCTCAGGAGGCGGTGGTTATCGGCGGCGAATTGATGGATTGCTGTCACAGCGAATTTCAGTCCGAAATGGATATGTTGAATCGGGCTTTCTGTGAAGTGATGATGGAGGGTGATTCATCGGGACGGATTTTTTCTTTTCCAATCCCGACCTATAACATCACCAGAGATCTGGACTGGGAGAGTGATCGCCTGCGCCCGGTCTGGGAGATGACAGCCAAATACGGTATTCCCTATTTCAGTAATTTTGTCAATTCCGATATGGATCCCGAGGATGCTCGCTCCATGTGCTGCCGCCTGCGCCTCGATAACCGTGAGCTGCGCCGTCGTGGCGGCGGGTTGTTCGGGTCGAACCCGATGACCGGGTCAGTCGGCGTTGTCACCATGAATCTGCCCCGGGCCGCCTACCTGTCTCAGGACCAGACAGAATTCTTCACCCGCATCAGCGCACTGATGAAGCTGGCCTGCCAATCCCTGGAGATCAAACGCAAACAGCTTGAGCGGTTTACCGAAGAGGGGCTGTATCCTTACAGCAAGTTCTATCTGTCGGCGATCCGCGAACGCAGCGGCAACTTTTGGGACAATCACTTTTCAACCATCGGCCTGATCGGTATGAACGAAGCCTGTCTCAATCTGCTGGGGGCGGGCATTGAAAGTGAAGAAGGCGCCAAACTGTCACAGGAGACGCTGAATTACATGCGCCAACAGCTGGAAGCGTTTCAGGATGAGACCGGCCATCTGTTCAATCTGGAAGCCACCCCGGCCGAAGGAACCAGCTTCCGGTTAGCCAACCGCGATCGCCGGAACTACCCAGAAATCATCTGTGCCGGAGACGACGAGCCCTACTACACCAACTCAACCCAGCTGCCGGTTGGCAGTACAGAGGATATTTTCGAGGCGTTGACCCACCAGGATGAGATGCAGACGCTCTACACCGGGGGGACGGTCTTCCACGGATTTCTCGGCGAGCGCCTGGAAGACTGGCGCAGCGCCCGGATTCTGGTCAAACGGATCGCCGAAAATTTCCATCTGCCCTATTTCACCCTGAGCCCGACATTTTCGATCTGTCCGGTTCACGGCTACATTGCCGGTGAACATTTTTCCTGCCCCTGCCACCAGGAGGGGAAGGCAGCCTGAGCCCATCAACCACAAACTGAGAAGTGAGGAGGATTGTTATGGCAACCAAGTGTGATGCAAAAACAGAGGTTTACTCTCGTGTCTGCGGTTTTTTCCGTCCCGTGCAACAGTGGAATCGCGGTAAGAAGGAAGAATTCAAGGATCGTTCCGAGTATGTTGTGACGCCCCAGGAGCAGAAGCGCTGAAACAGATTGCCGTTAAAGGGTATCAAGGAACCAGTCTGCTCGATTTTCCAGGTCGGGTTGCCTCGCTGGTGTTCACCGGCAGCTGCAACCTGACCTGTCCTTTTTGTCATAACGCAGGATTGGTGCTGGAACCTGACGCATATCCGGATTATCCGCTTGACGAGTTGCTGGCAGACCTGAAAAAACGCGAGGGTTTTATCGATGGGGTCGTCATTTCGGGCGGAGAACCGACCATCGATGCGGGTCTGTCGGCTTTTGTTTCCACGCTGAAGGAGCGAGGCCTGCAGGTCAAGCTGGACACCAACGGTCTGGCGCCCGAAGTGATTGAAGACCTGCTGCAGAAGCAGCTGATCGATTATGTCGCCGTGGATATCAAAACCAGCCTGAACCGCTACAACGAGTTGCACACCATGCCGGTGAATACGGCGGCGCTGGAGGAGACCGTCGCATTGCTCAAAGACGCCTCCGTTGAAACGGAGTTCCGCACCACCTGCATCCCGCACCTGGTGGGAAAACAGGAAATCGATGCCATCGGGACATTGCTGAAAGGGGCACCGCTCTGGGTGTTGCAACAGTACGTGCCTGAGCATGCCATGATTGCAGAGTGGCAGGAATACGATACCTACCAGCCGGAGCAGCTTATGGCGTTCTCGGAACAGGCTAAGCCCTACGCAGAACAGATTCAGGTGCGGGGCATTTAGTAGGATGGGCATCGCCCATCATGCATTTCCACAATGTTTTTTCTGGTGGGCGATGCCACCCTACGATTGGTCTCTTGTTCCGTCTTGGTGATCACGTAGGATGGGCACCGCCCATCAATCATCACTGTTTTATTTTATGGCAGAATAGACAACGAAATTTCGGTGGATGGTCATCGGAAAGAGGCATATCTTCTTCATTGTGACAGTCTTCACAGAACTTCTCGGCCGCTTTTTTCCCATCAGCTTTGACAATATCGTAAAATTTCAGGTGGATCTCATCTTTAGGGACCGGTTGGGTGGTTTCCTCCGGTGCCATCCAGAGAAATAGTATAAGAGCCAATGCCCCGATAAGAAGGAATATGTCGCGTTTTTTCATGAATATCTCCAGCAATAGAAGTCGGATCTGAATATGTGAGCCAGCTTTAAAGGGATTAAAAATCATTCCGACTTTATGAACAAAAGATAGATAAACAGAAAAACCACCACCGCACCCCCGCCAACAATAATCCAGAGGCCACCAGCGGCTATTCCGTCTACTCCGGTCCCCTTGCCAATCGCCAGAGAAACGACAAGGGCAAATCCGCCAATCCCGCTGATAAAACCGGCTATGGCGCGCCAGCCGATAAAGTAGGTAAAGAGGATAATGGCGGCGAATCCCCCCAGAAACCAGGGGTTTGTACTCAAATCACCAACGTTCCAATCCTGTAACTGTTGCATGACTTGATCAGTGCGAAAGATGTCCAGATACGGTTTAATGGTGTCCCAGTTCATGTCGTCTCCTCATCGGGGCTACTGAATTTATCCCTTCAGCGGTTTTCTGATGAACCGAATAGTAGCAGAATGCGCAACGATGGGAAAGCGGTAAAAGCCCGTAAATCTTGACTTTATCAAGGGGCTTAACTAGGATGATCAACTTGATTTTGTGTAAATCACAATTAAGGGAATGGGAGTTCTTTGTGCGACATCGTTCAATCGGTATATTTGATTCCGGAGTTGGTGGTTTGACAGTTTTTAAAGAAATTGCCAGCTTGTTGCCTGGAGAAAACTTGATCTATCTCGGTGATACCGCACGAGTCCCTTATGGTACCAAGAGTGTTGAAACTGTTCGTCGCTACGCCTTGGAGGCTGCTGAGTTTTTGGTTGATCAAGGTGTCAAGCTTTTGGTGGTCGCATGCAACACCGCTTCAGCGGTCGCTCTCCCCCAGTTACGCGAACGTTTTCAGTTGCCGGTGATTGGGGTGATCGAGCCGGGGGCACGACGTGCGGCAAAAAGCTTGAATCGCAGGATTGGCGTGATTGGTACTGAAGGGACGATTAATAGTAATCGTTACCCCGAGGCAATCCATGCCTTGTTGCCTGATGCGCAGATATCTTCTGTCCCCTGCCCTTTGTTTGTCCCTCTGGCCGAAGAAAGTTGGGCCGATCATGAAATCGCCCGATTAACCGCCAGAGAATATCTGCAACCCTTGTTGGCTGCGCAGGTTGATACCCTGGTTCTGGGATGCACCCATTATCCCCTGTTACGCAATACCTTGCGGCATGTCCTTGGCGATGCTGTTGTTTTGGTCGATTCAGCGGAAGAAACAGCAAAATCGGTGCAGCAGCTGTTTCAGCAGCAGGGGCTGGAAAACCCTGAATGTGGTGGGCAGAGAACCTTTTTTGTAACTGATGTTCCAACTCGCTTTGTGCGTGTTGGGCAGGCTTTTCTGGGAAACAATCTGGGCCGGGTCGAACAGGTTCAGATAGGTTAACGAGGGTCCAATGAAAAAACTGTTGTCGGGTTGGCTTGGTGTCTTGGTTGTCGGTGTTCTTGCCGGTTATGGAGTAAGTTGGTATTTTCAACAGCCCGAGGAAGCTGGAGAGGAAATCCGGGTGGTGATTGCAGACCAATTACCGCCCCGGGAACTCCAACTCTACTTTACTGAACCTCAGGGGGCTTTTCTGACCCCGGAATCTCGTGAAATCCCTGCGTGTGATGAAGATCGAGACTGTATCGAGAGGATGTTGTCGGCTTTGATTGATGGCTCTTTACAAAACAATCTCCCGGTGTTGCCAAAACAAACAAAAATTCTTGCTGTCGATGTGGAAAACGATTTGGTTCGAGTCGATTTTTCCAGGCATCTGACCGATTTCCACCCCGGAGGCAGCCTGACGGAGTTACTGTCGATCTATAGTTTGGCCAACAGTCTGAATGAAAACTTTCCCTATGTCCGTCAGCTGCAAATACTGATTGAGGGAGAGGTACGCCAGACCTTAAAAGGGCATGCACGTATCGATCAACCGATATATGCCGACTTCAGTTTCAGTGATCCCCCCTTGATGGATCCTTTGGCGGAGCCCGAAGATGACAACCCTTCTGACCAGGGATTAAGTATTGAGATGCTTATCCAGAACAACGCTTCACAAGGGGAGAACAGCAAGGATTAAGGATGGGCGTTGTGTCATCCTTGCGGGTGCGGTATATATGAGTTGTCTATTTGAGGAGTAACCATGATCGTAGGATTCAACCACAATATCACCTATCGGGGTGTCAGCTTCCATGTCCAGACCGAAGACGGTGGGCTGAAAAGCCCCCATCTGGTGACCCTGCTCTATCATGGTGGCACCATCATTACATCACAGAAGACCAGCTATGCTGACATTGTCAAGGTTGATAATCTTGACCATGTGATTGAGGAATTGGCCAAGGAGCAGCATAAAGGGATGTTGCGGCGCGTGACCAAGGGTGAGTTTGATGAGCGGATTATTGAGCTCGGAATTCCACTGGGTGCTTCGACAGAGCAGTCATCACAGCAAACGGGCTCGAACCCACCCGTCGCAGAAGAGTTGCCCCCCCAAGAGGATTCAACCACTGTTGATCCTGCTCCAGATCCGGTGACTATTGTTGAGGAGCCGATTGTTGATAAATTTAACCAGCCAAAAGTTTCCAATGAGCCCAGTCTTGATGATCTGATCTACGCTTACCTGACTGCAGGCCAGAATTAGCTTTTTCTCTCTGCTTTGCCGGTCTGTCCTGCTTCCTGTTTTTCCGCATCCATATCGTGCATATATATGGTCTGACTCGGAAAGGCGATTTCCAGCCCGATATCCCCCACCGCTTCCATGATTTTCAGACAGACATCCTCCCGGGCATCAAGGTATTCGCCCCAGACGGTACTGGTCGTGAAGCAGTAGACCATAATGTCGAGGGATGAGGCACCGAAGTCGGTAAAATTCACCAGAAAAAATTCCTGGTGGATGGCTGGATGTTCCCGGAGCATCTGTTTGATGGCAGCAACCGCCTGGCGCATTTGAGCAGGGGTCGTATCATAGGTGACACCAACGGTCAGCTTGATGCGCCGTTTTGGCATCTGGCTGAAATTGTCAATTGACATATTCATCAGCACGCTGTTGGGAATCGTGATCTGCGTTTTAGCAAAGGTCCGAATCCGGGTTGAGCGAAAGCCTATTTCATCAACATGTCCTTCCATATCTCCCGCTTTGATCCAATCTCCGATAATAAATGGCCGGTCAAGAAGAATCATGATCGAACCGAATACGTTGGACAAACTGTCTTTGGCTGCCAATGCAACGGCCAGCCCACCCAGGCCTAATGATGCCAGAAGTCCTGAGATGGAATAACCAAGGTTCTGAACCAGAAACAGAATGGCGAGAAAAACGATAAAAACGCGTAAACATTTACGAATGAATGGCACCAGATGGTCATCCAGTGTTGATTCTGTCTGTACTGCCCAATGCCCCAGCCAGTGCTCCAGAAGAGAGACCATGTTGTAGCAGAACCAGGCGAGATTGAAGGTCAACAGGATCTGAACACCATTTCGAGCCATTTGATCAAGGTCGGTGGGTTGATTGGGAAGCTGTAAAATCTCCATTCCAAGGTAGAAACCAATAATAACAACCAGAAACTCAGTTGGTTTATTGAGGTTTTTCAGCAGCATATCGTCCATCTGGCTGGATGTTTTTTGTGCTGCCTTGAAAATTGTTTTGGTGAATAGGTGGGCGATGACTCGTTTGAGCAGCAGCGCAATAAAGATGACCATGAAGGCAATAAAAAAGCGAAGCAAGCTGATCCCGAGGATGGTCTGATCAATCAATTGTTGCAGATATGAAAAAGTTTCCATACTATTTTTAAACTCCTGATATCAATATTGAAGCTGTGACGGCTACTGTTGCTCCCAAAGGCCCCGTTCTTGTTGTCGTGCTTTTTTTTCGGCTTTGAGGAAATCGATTTTATGGTGAAAATCGTAGCGCCGAAACACTGTTGCCAGCCCTTCCTCCAGAAGGAGCAGATTCAACATGTCTCCATTGGGGAGGTAAACGTAGGCAAGCAACCGGCCGTATCTATCTTTGTGAGTCTGGTCAAGTTCCAGTCTGACTGTTTGCCCCTTGACATGACGAATATTATATTTTTTGACCCGCTTTGAGATTTCACGTAATTTACTTCCGTTAATATGAAATTTTTTGGCGTAAAACCGATCCCTTGGTGAAGCTTTGTATTCTGGAGTGTCGATACCGAGCAAGCGCACCTTGCCAATAGTCTCAATTTTCAGGGTGTCGCCATCATAAATCCATGAAACTCGCCCTGTAAGGTCGGCTGCCTGGGATAACGCGACCAGCAGAGAGAGCAGGGTAACCGTCAGAAGTAATCGTTTCAACATGGTTGTTGTTCTTGCAAAAAGTCATGAGCCTCCAGCATATCTCAGCGCCCCCAGAACAGACGGGCAAAGAATCCGGTAAAAAAGCCCCAGAACAGATTGGAAACCACGATCAACAGCGGTGTCAACATGCCAAGATCGAAACCTGCCATCCCTTTATGGTAAACGTAAGGGTAAAGATAGAAAATGGCAACTAACGAAGGAACTAACGAAAACCAGAGCCCTTTGCGAACCCAGTGGCGGCGCTGACGAGGAACCCCGACGGTGAAAAAATATCCCAGCCCCCAGAGCCCACCGATGAACATTTGTGGATAAAGCTTTGCCAGATCCAGAGTTTGAATGATTTTAACCCCGATGAGATTGGTGATGTTCCATTCATTGCATCCCCAAAGAAACAGGCTGCTGGCCAGAGCTCCGAGCAGACCAGCGACAAAACAGACCGCAAATAATGCGCTACTTTTGGGCATGGTTCCTCCTGTCTGGGACAATAAAAGGTGTGGAGCCTGTCAGACTCAAGGGTGCTGGGTTTAATACCTGACAGTAAAAACAGCGTCAGCGTTATTTTACCGCTTTGTAACTGTTCAGCAATGCCTTGAGGCACCCATTCCAAGGGCCACTTTGCGCCGTCCATGGCCGTTCGACTGTCGCCGTCCGTGGCGACAGACGCCCTTTCCATGGGTACCACAAGCCCCTATCAGTAGGGGGTGGTGAATAGTTACACCGCTTTTTCAGTCAAAATTTCATTCATGCTTCCGCTGCGATATCCTTGCAGATCAAGGGTCACATAGTCAAATCCATTGTGTTTAAACGTTTCAACCAGATCGAGACGGAGGGTTTCATCCGCGATTCTGGGAATTTCTTCCGGCGCAATTTCAATCCGCGCCAGTTGATCGTAACAACGAACCCGATAGTGTGAAAACCCCTGTAATCGCAGCCAGGACTCACATTGATCAATATTTTTCAGTCGATCAACAGTAATTCTGGTTCCATAGGGGAAACGGGTGGCAAGACAAGCGAAGGGTTGCTTGTTCCAGGTTGCTAGAGAAAGTTGTCGACTTAATTCCCTGACGTCCTTTTTGCCGAGTCTGGCTTCCAGAAGTGGTGAAGCGATTTTCAGCTGAGTGACTGCTTTTTGACCTGGCCGATAATCGTCCTGATCGTCCAGGTTCGAACCATCGAGCAAATTATCAAACGCAGATTTCTCCACTTCACTCAAAAATAAGCTGAACAGGTTATGCTTGCAGTGGTAACAGCGTTGCAATTCATTTTTGACAAAGTCGGGCAGCTGCATTTCGTTGCTGTCGACAAATTGTTGCCGGACGCCAAATTCGTCAGCGAGTTTTTTGCTCTGTTCTATTTCGTAGCTGGGGAAAATAGGCGAGATGGCTGTGAGGGCGAGAACATGTTCTGCTCCCAGAGTATCGCAGGCAACTTTCAGAAGGAGGGTTGAGTCCACCCCCCCGGAAAATGCGATAACCACCGAATCAAACTCAGATAAGATTTTTTGCAAGTGTTGATATTTATCATCCAGGTTCATAATGACTTAGATGAAATACATAAAGCGATGATCCAGCTCTTTTTCAAGCCCCATCTCTTGTCCCTGCTCACAGAGGTCTTTTAAGCTGATGGAGTCAAAATAGTCCCCAAGGATACGACTTCCCTCAGCCCAGATATGTTGAGTGAGGCACTGATTGTCAAATTCGCAGGATGGTGGCGCTTCACTATCTTTGCGATGCCCTTTGATACAATTGACCAGCAGCAACTCCCCTTCGGCGGCCAGAACGATTTCTTTGACTGTAATTTCTTCCGCAGGCTTCATCAGGCTGTACCCGCCCTGAGGGCCACGGCGACTTTTCAATAAGCCAGCCTTTTTCAGGTCCTGAAAAATTTGCTCAAGATAGCGCGGTGAAATATTTTGCCGCCGCGAGATGTCCTTGATCTGCGCTGGCAGAGTCCCGGCATGAAAGGCCATATCAAACATGGCGCGAACACCGTAGCGGCTTTTTGTTGATAGTTTCATAAAATTCTCCTCTGTCACTTGTTTGTCGATCAATATAGAAATCTTAACCAATACTGTCAAGAATAAAGTACACTTTTTAATGGGAGATTTTTCTCATCTATTGTTTGGAGTGGGATGTCAGGAAAATTTGCTTTTCCGTTTTGATTATGGTGACATGAAGGCCTGAAATTTGGTGTGCTCAGGGAGAATGTGATGAAACAATATCAATACCAGCTCGAATTTCAAGTACGCGATTATGAGTGTGATATGCAGGGGCATGTCAATAACGCTGTTTACATGAATTATCTTGAACATTGCCGCCATGAATTTATAAAAGAACTTGGTCTGGACTTCTCTGAACTTGTCAGGCGTGGAATCAGTTTGGTGGTTATTCGGGCAGAGATCGATTACAAATATTCATTGCGCAGCGGTGAGCGTTTTATGATCGGCGTTATTCTGGAACGGGTATCTCCATTGCGGTATCGATTTGTTCAGGACATCTACCTGTTGCCGGAGAAAAAACTGGTATTAAAAGCGCGGGTGGTTGGAACTGGAGTCAACGCCAAGGGGCGGCCGCATCTGCCAGAGGAGATCGGTTCTGCGTTGGATAGAAAGTGAAATATTTTACTGTGGGATAGAGCCAAAACCGTCGGTTCGCAGACCGACGGTTTATGTTGTCAGATCGTAACTGTTCAGCAATGCCTTGAGGCACCCATTCCAAGGGCCACTTTACGCCGTCCATGGCCGTTCGACTGTCGCCGTCCGTGGCGACAGACGCCCTTTCCATGGGTACCACAGGCCCCTATCAGTAGTGGTGGTGAATAGTTACGTCAGATCAATTTAATTCCACTGTCGCCCAATTTAATCATCCCATCTTTATACAGCCCCCCAACCGCTTTTTTAAAAACTTTTTTGCTCAGCCCTAACTGTTCACGGATCATCTCGGGCGGGCTTTGATCGTGCAGTGGCAGAAATCCATCAACTTTCAGTGCATCAAGGATAACGGTTCGGGCGTCCTTGATTCCTGCAGCCCCGGGACGGCGCAGGGTAACATCAATTCTGTGGTCAGCGCGAATCCGCAGCACATAACCAATGTGTTGTTCGCCACGTTTCAGCCCTGCCGGAACTTCATCTTTATAGAGCAGTGCCTCGTAACGATTATTGACAATCACTTTGGCACCCAGATCGGTGAAGGCCCAGATCAATAACTCGACCTCCTCCCCTTCACTAAGATCACGATTCTCCTTGACCAGGAATCGCTCCAGACGACTTGAGGCAATCGGTCGGTTTTCGTGATCGTGGCAGATATGCACCAGATAGCGACGTCCTTCTTCCATTTTATGAACTTGTTCACTGTAGGGAGAGAGTAAGTCTTTCTCCACCCCCCAATCGAGAAACGCACCGTGGGGGCCGATACTTTGAACTTTGAGCAGGGCAAATTCGCCAACCTGAGCCAGCGGCATACGCGTGGTCACTTTAGGTTTATTGTCACGATCAAGATAGAGAAAAACTTCAATCGAATCTTCTGGATTGATGTTATCGGGACATTCACGCAAGGGGAGAAAAACCTGTTCCTCCTGCGCATGCAACCAGATCCCCTTTGGGGTTATACTTTTAACTTTCAATTCATAGCGGTATCCGGGTGTTAACATCAGTAAGCCTTGTTTTATGAGTTATATGCAGTCAGTCGTGCTTTATGGATACAAAAATAACTTATTCCGCAGATTATTGCCAAGGCAATCAAAAAACCATTCCAGCCGAAATCGCGATAAATGATCCCCGGGGCAAAGGAACCGATGCTGCCACCGGCGTAATAGAAGGCGACGTAAAGGCCATTGGTCAGGCCGCGGTGTTCACTTCCCGTCAATTGATTGATCAGCCCTGATGCCGTGGCGTGAACCAGAAACATGGCTCCGCAGAAGAGGAACATCGTCCCGAAGAGTAATCCGATGTGATGAGCAGCCAGACCGATAAGGGTTAACCCCAGACAGAACAAACCAAGGCGGATAGCTTTGAGCTCACCATTGACCCGGGAGATAATTTTCGGAGCCCCGAGTGAAGTGACAATTCCCATCATGTAGCCAGAATACATCAAACCGATGAGCAGCTCATTCGCCTGGTCGCTCAGTTCCGTCAGGCGGAAAGGTAAAAAGTTCATGACGGCAGCAAAAATCAAAAATAGGCAGAATATACTCAGGTAGATGGAAAGGAATGCCGGTTTGCGCAAAACATCCAGAAGGACTTTTGGTTGTGGACGGGTCGTCTTTATCGTGCCTGCTTCGGGTAAACGGAACAGAGTCATAAAACCGATGCCGAGAGTGATCGCCAGAATCAGGAAACTGAAACGCCAGCCAAACAGATTGGAAATCAGGCCAGAAGTTGCTCGCCCAACAAATCCACCGAAGATTGTCGCTGCAATATAAATGGCCATGGTTCGTTGAATTGTATGGGCTGTTGACCGTTCTGACAGGTAGGTCATCAGCGAGGTCAAAATTGCAGGAACGAGTAACCCCTGAAGCAGTCGGATGGTCAGCAAAAGGGTGAAGCTGGATGTACCGGCAAAACACAATTCCGTCACTGCCAGCAGGGGAACCGCGATCTTCAATACCCGGATCGGTGATACGGTTTCAAGTAAATATCCGTAAGCCAGAGGTGCGAGTGCCAGCGGAATAAAGGTGACAGTCGTCAGTGCAGCGGCTGCTTCTCTGCTGACGCCGAATTCGTGACTCAAAACTGGTAGCAGAGGCTGGGGTGCGTAAAGGACCGAAAGAGCCAGAATGGTGTTGAAGATGATCGGTAATATTTCTGTATATTTGCGTAAAGCCATTTCGGTTTACCTGAGGAAAAAAGCGATTTGTGTTGTTTGAGCAAACCGGTACGACCTGCCATTGACTGGCTGATCCCCTGGATCAATGCAAATTGCTGCAAATCGGTAAGAGCAATAGAATATCCTATTTTCAGACACGTATAAAGGAAAGGATGATATTGCATTTAGCGATGCTATGCAATATAGTTGCATTGACTGTCCCGGTCGCCATATTTCATAACTTCGACGCCCCACAACATGCTGAGGATTATCTGACCGTCGTCAAATTCGGTTTTGTTTTTTAAGAGAAACTACTTCAGAAAAGGACCGTACAGCGCCCACAGATCGGTCATGGGGATGTTGCGCTGTGATGTTTTTTGATGATAACAGTCCTGAAATTAAAAAGATACGAAAGGAAAAGAAGATGTTTCGAGTGATGAGTTTTGTCGTTGTTCTCCTGTTTGTTTTCTGCGGCCAGAGCTTCGCGGAAAACAAGCGCACTGTTTTCGTCAGCATCGTACCACAAAAATTTTTTGTGCAACAAATTTGCAAAGACAAAGTCGATATTCAGGTCATGGTACTCCCTGGTGCCAGCCCGGCCACCTATGAGCCGAAGCCGCAGCAAATGGCGGCACTGTCTCAGGCCAGTCACTATTTTGCCCTCGGCGCGCCGTTTGAAAAATTCTGGCTCGCCAAAATCGCTGCCGCCAACCCCGCCATGCAGGTTGTCCATACGGATGAAGGCATCAAAAAACGCTTCATGGCGGCTCATCACCATGGCGAAGATGAACAGGCAGAGGAACACCATGAAGACGATCACGCAAAAGAACATCATCACGACCGTGCCGGTCATGATCCCCATGTCTGGTTGTCACCACCCCTCGTCAAGCTTCAGGCCCGAGCCATCTTTGCGGCCATCAGTGAGGCCGACCCGGTAAACCTGCCGTTTTATAAGGACAATTTTAATGCGTTCATGGCGCAAATTGATCAACTCGATGCCGATTTGAAAAAGACCTTCAGCGGTAAAACTGGTTTACAGTTTATGGTTTTTCATCCATCATGGGGGTATTTCGCTGAGACTTACGGACTCAAGCAGGTGGCCATAGAGATCGAAGGGAAAAACCCCAAGCCGGCGCAGTTGAAAAAGTTGATCCAGCACGCCCGGGAACGTCAAATCAAGGTCATTTTTGTGCAGCCCGAGTTTTCCACGAAGAGTGCCCGACTGGTCGCCCGTGAGATTGATGGTCAGATTATTTTTGCCGGTCCCCTGGCTGAAGACTGGCTGAATAATTTACGCCGAGTTGCAGATAAATTCAGTAAAGCATTGAGGTAAAAAGGTCGCTTCAGTGATACCGATTGTTGAAATTAAAGATCTCGATTTTCATTACCGTGACGGTGAAACGGTTCTCAAGGACGTTAGTCTCAGTGTCTGGTCACAGGATTTCATCGCTATAATTGGCCCCAATGGAGGGGGGAAAAGTACCCTGCTCAAATTAATGTTGGGTCTGCTGACCCCGGTCAGGGGGACTGTTCAGATTGATGGCAAAGCCCCACACAACGCAGCGCCCGACATCGGTTATGTGCCACAATATGTCCATATGAACCAGAGTTTTCCAATCACCGCCATCGACGTGGTGCAGATGGGATTGCTTGATGCGCACAAGCGCTTTCGTGAGTCTGCAGCTCATCGCCGTGATGCGCTGGTGGCGCTGGAACGCATGGGTATGGCAGATTTTGCCGACAGGAGGATCAGCATGCTTTCCGGCGGTCAGCGGCAGCGGGTTTTTATTGCCCGCGCCCTGGCAACGCAGCCGAAAATCCTTTTACTGGATGAGCCGACGGCCAGTATCGACACCAGAGGGCAAGCCGATTTTTATCAACTTCTCAAAGAGCTGAACAAAGAGATGACCATACTGGTGGTCAGCCATGATCTGTTGGTGATCTCCCGTTATGTAAAATCGGTTGCTTGCGTCAATCGGCAGTTGCATTATCACGATGAAGCCGAAATTACCGGTGAGATGATGGAAGCTATGTACCCTTGCACGGTGGAAGAGGTCTGTCCGGTGGAACTGGTGGCCCATGGTCTTCCACACCGGGTCCTGATGGATCATGAAAGTCATTCCGATGATTGAAATATTACAATTCGACTTCATGCGCAATGCCCTGGCTGCAGGCCTTTTAGCCAGTGTCCTCTGTGGAATTATGGGATCTCTGGTGGTGGTCAATCGTATCGTCTTCCTCTCCGGCGGGATTGCCCACGCAGCTTATGGGGGGATCGGCCTGGCCTATTATTTTAAATGGCCTTTTTTAGCAGGCACCATCGGATTTTCCCTGTCTGCCGCCATGCTGATGGCCGCTGTGACACATACCGTCAAACACCGGGCTGATACGATCATCGGGGTGATCTGGGCACTGGGAATGGCCTTCGGCATTGTTCTGATTGACCTGACCCCGGGCTATAATGTTGATCTGATGAGCTACCTTTTCGGCAGTATTCTCACTGTTCCCAGATCTGACCTTGTCGTGATGAGCGTCATCGGAGTGGTGATGACGCTCGCGGTCATTTACTACTATCCGGCCTTGTTGGCCATGTCCTACGATGAAGAATTTGCCCGCATTCGCGGTATTCCGGTCAAAAGACTCTATTTTGGCCTGATCGGAACGTTGGCCGTTTCCATTGTTCTGGTGATTCAGGTTGTCGGCCTTATTCTGGTGATTGCCCTGTTGACCATTCCACCATTCATCGCCGAAAAGTACGCCCGGTCTCTGGCGCAGATGATGATCGGCTCGAGTCTGCTCGGGGCCGTATTTACCATGACCGGTCTCTGGTTTTCTTATCGCTACAATCTGACCTCAGGGGCGTCGATCATTCTGGTTGCCGGGTTCGGATTTCTCCTCTCTCTGGTGGTGGATAAACTTCCTTTCTCTTTTGCCCAAAAGGACGTCAAGAGTCCCGAGACAGGCCAGTAAAGCGATTTCTTATGTGCCAGCAATGCAGTTATAAAAAACTCCTGTCGGCAGCGAACCTTGAAGCGACACCCAATCGGGTGGATGTGCTGGAGGTTGTGGGGGACAACCGTTTTCCGCTGTCCGCGAATGATATCTACCAGATTCTGACGCGGCGGAGCTCAATCAACCAGGTGACCGTTTATCGCATTCTTGATCTGCTTGTTGACCAGGGTGTTGTGGAACGCCTCAGTACCGGTGGGCGAGCATCTTACTATGGACTTGCCCCGAGTGAAAACCACCCGAAGCATCCACATTTTTATTGTAAAGAGTGCGGGCAGATGGACTGCCTCAACCCCGAGAGCTTATCTGTCGATACGCACCCCCTGTGGAATACCTATCCCGGACGCATCGATAAAGTCGAAATCCGGGTTGATGGGATTTGCAAAAATTGCCTTAAAAGAGATGTCGCAGCGTCAAAATTAACGTTGCCGTAAGCTCCCATAAAATTCAGAAATATTTTGAAAGTCGATAGCTGTGTATCAGCAGGTCTTGTCATTCTGGTTTGGAGAGATCGAACCAAGGTAATGGTGGGTAAAAGGCACCGCCTTTGATCAGAGAGTTTTTCAATGATAATATCAACAGGCGATTCACTCAGGAGCCCGGGTTTTAGAGAAAAAGTATGATGAGTCCACTGCACAACTTTCCGGTTTTCGACAGCCACTTCCACATCATTGATCATCGTTTTCCACTGGTAGACAACCAGGGCTACCGGCCTGAGCCTTTCAGCGTTGCCGATTACCTGCGACGGACAAACGCTTATCGGCTTGTCGGCGGAGCTGTTGTTTCGGGTTCATTTCAGGCATTTGATCAGCAATATCTCATTTCTGCACTTAATGAACTTGGTCCTGCCTTTGTGGGAGTCACACAACTTCCAGAAACAGTTTCAGACGAAGAGCTGATCAATCTGAATAAAGCAGGAGTGAGGGCAGTTCGGTTCAATTTAAAACGGGGTGGCTCCGAGAAAGTTGCGAATCTGGAACATTTTGCCAGGCGAGTCTATGAAACTGTTGGCTGGCACACTGAACTGTATGTGGACTCAACGAATTTGTCTGAATTGCACCATACGTTGATTGGTTTACCTGCTGTTTGCATCGACCATCTTGGTTTGTCTGAGGCCGGACTCCCCAGTCTACTTTCACTTGTTGAAAGGGGAGTTTTTGTAAAAGCCACAGGATTTGGCAGGGTCGATTTTGCTGTAAAGTCGGTCATGCAGAAAATCGTAACTATCAATCCCGGCGCACTTGTTTTTGGTACCGATCTGCCATCAACACGAGCACCTCGATCCTATTCCGATGATGACTATTTTACGGTCATTGAGGTTTTTGGTGAAGAAATGGCGCAAAAAGTTTTTTATGAAAATGCCATCAATCTTTATCGACCAGACAATTTGTCTGTCCGATAAATATTCACGATTTTGCTACCTTCTCCTCCCGGTGAAAACGTGGGACTGTTCGGAATTATTGACAGCGCATGGTCTTTTTGCCATCTTCAAAGAGAACTTCGATTTTTTGCGAGCCAATGATGCGCTGCACAATGCCAAGACCGAAAACCGGATGTTTGATCAGCGCGTTGAGCTTGTAAGATTCTGTCATCGAGTAATTTTGTACTTTTGCACTCTCCTCACTCAACTGTAGAGACTCCCATTCTTTTTGATCAGCATCTTTTGGCTTGATGGTTTGTCGCACCGCCGTTTTTTTGGGCACGGTGGGTGGCCGGTACTTGTGTTGCCGAGAGCATATCTGGCACTCTACTTTCCCGGGTTTTTCTCCTTCGAGAGAGATGATGATGTGATCAGTATTTTTACGACATTTTGTACAGCGACCTTCAATTGAGCCACCTGTTGACAGTGTGGTGCGTTGCATAAACGACTCCCTTGCTTGGGTTCAGCCAAGATATGGCCAATAAATACCAGGGAGAGTGCCGGAATCTACAGGGCTGACTTGACAATTGGATATCGTCCTCAGCGACCTTAGGAATCTTCATAGTAAGTACGTCATCTCCGGAGAGTTTGAAGAATGATGGCCGTTTTGAGGAGGTTTGTGCTGGTGTGTTTTCATTATAATACACGTTTTCCGGAATAAATGAAATTTTTGGTTGCCATAAAAAAGCCCCGGCTCACTGAGCGCCGGGGCTTTTTTATGGTTTGTATGTTCAGATCCATATTATTCGTCAGCTTCGCTAACTTTCCATGCTTCCCAGACCTTGCCAACCAGGTCAATCCCTGGTTTCAGGGTTGTTTTTCCTGGTTTCCATCCAGAAGGTGTCGCTTCGGCACCCTGGGTATTACGGACAAGCTGGAAGGCTTGAATTTGCCTCAAGGTCTCATTGACATTACGACCAACTGGAGGAGTCAATACCTCATATCCCTGGATGACACCGTCAGGGTCGATAATGAATCGGCCACGATTCTCAACATTAGCGGCTTCATCAAAGACGCCAAAGAGTTTGCCTATGTTGCCGCCGGCATCCGATAACATCGGAAAGGGGATACCACCGTCTACCATTTTGGCAAGTTCTTGATCGTTCCAGATCTTATGGGTGAACATGCTGTCGATACTGACCGACAGTAATTCAACGCCTAGTTCTTGAAATTTGGGGTATTTCTCGGCAACTGCCGAGAGCTCGGTTGATCATACAAAGGTGAAATCGCCTGGATAAAAACAGAGAACCACCCATTTTCCCAGATAGTCAGAGAGTTTTACATCATTAACAAAAGCCCCTTTATGATACCCGGGGGCTGTAAAATCGGGTGCTTTTTGTCCGACATGAACCATGCTTCGCTCCTTTTTGATTGCAGTTGATAGCTCATTTTCGTGAGCCACTGATACTTCGTCAGTAACAACAGCAGCGGCTGCAGTTGGTCTGGCACAACCCGCGCCTTGTTCTTCTCCCATACCGTCTCCTTTCTCCGATTAAATATGATACTTCTATACTCTATCCAAGCTTATTGAGAGAATCAATAGGACCATGGAATTAAATTCATTTTTTCAATGGATAGCCTCGATAATAATTGATAAGGCCATTTGTTGAGCTGTCGTGGGCGCTGATCGTTTGCTGCTCTACTGTGAGTTCCGGAAGGATTTTTTTTGCCAGCTGTTTACCCAGTTCAACTCCCCATTGATCAAAGGGGTTGATATCCCAGACAGCACCCTGGGTAAAGATTTTGTGTTCATACAGGGCAATCAGGGAGCCCAGGGTCCGTGGTGTGAGTTTATCAAAGAGAAAAGAGCTGCTGGGGCGATTACCGGGGAAAACTCTGTGTGGCAAGAGCTGTTCAATCTGGCTGGGGCTGAAATCTTCGTTTTTGAGTTCAATTCTGACCTCTTCGGCGGTTTTCCCTTTCATCAGGGCTTCTGGCTGAGCAAAAAAATTGGAAAGAAGCAACTGGTGATGTTCACCGATCGGATTTTGACTTTCAATCGGAGCGAGAAAATCGGCTGGAACCAGTTTAGTGCCCTGATGAAGCAGTTGATAAAACGCATGCTGGCCATTGGTGCCCGGTTCGCCCCAGATAATTGGCCCGGTCGAGTAATCGACTGGTTTACCGGAGAGGGTGACCCCTTTGCCATTACTCTCCATGTCGCCTTGTTGAAAGTAGGCAGGAAAACGATGCAGGTATTGATCATAAGGGAGAATCACATGGGAATCAGAACCGAAAAAATTGTTATACCAGATCCCGAGCAGCCCCATCAGTACAGGAATATTTTTGGCAAAAGCTGTACTACGGAAATGTTCATCCACCTGGTGTGCACCAGCCAACAGCTCTTCAAACCGATCCATACCGATAGCGAGGGCAATTGACAGACCGATAGCCGACCAGAGCGAATAGCGCCCCCCGACCCAATCCCAGAACTCGAACATATTTTCGGGGTCAATTCCGAATGCACTGACCTTCTCCCGGTTGGTAGACATAGCGACAAAGTGCCGGGCAACAGCGGTCTCATCCATAACCCGATTCAACAACCACTGTCGGGCAGAATGTGCATTGGCCATGGTTTCCTGGGTGGTGAAGGTTTTTGATGCGATCAAAAACAGGGTGGTTTCCGGGTTCAGATGACGAAGTGTCTCGGCTAAATGGGTTGCATCAACGTTGGAGACAAAGTGGACTTTGAGCTTCTCGTGTCCGTAGGGCTTTAGCGCCTCGGTGACCATCAACGGGCCAAGATCTGAACCACCAATGCCAATATTGACGATGTCTGTGATTGGTTGTCCGGTTGCTCCAAGCCAGGAACCATCACGGACTTGTGCGCAGAAGGCTCCCATTCTCTTCAGTACCGCATTAACCCGGGGCATGACATCCTGCCCGTCAACCAGAATTGGCCGATTGCTGCGGTTGCGCAAGGCAACATGGAGGACGGGACGTTGTTCTGTGGTGTTGATTTCTTCCCCGGCAAACATTTTGTTGATTTTTTCAGCCAGCCCGGATTGTTCAGCGAGATCGATCAGCAGTGCTACTGTGGTATCGGTGATGCGGTGCTTTGAGTAATCGAAAAGAAGATGATCAAACTGTACAGAGAACTTATCAAACCGTTGGGGATCTTCCGCAAACAGATCACGCAGGTGGCGTGTTCGAATCTCCTGATGGTGTGTCAGGAGGTTTTTCCAGGCGGGGAGTTGGGTTAACACAGACATGGGACACCTCTGCAATTTATGCAACGCTTGGATTGGACTTCAATCAATCAAGGTCAAGGTCGCGGGGTTGCGTCACACGGGAGGGGCACCCTGAATCCTGGAACCTTACACCTTAAACCTATTCTTTTCTCGATGTCATGATCGCGTCATACGACTCGTTGATCTCTGCCAGTTGATCATTGGCAAACTTGATGAACTCCGGTGGTAATCCTTTCCCTTCAATCTTGTCGGGGTGGAATTCCGTTGCTTTCTGGCGGTAGGCTTTTTTAATTTCAGCTGTTGTTGCAGCACTGGTTACGCCGAGGGCTTCATAATGTTTGCTCAGGCTGACACTTGACGAATGGAGGCCGACATAGCGACTGCGTAAAGATTGATAAATGCTTTCGGGCAGGCGAAAGGCGGTTTTTGCTTCGAGCAGCATGTTCTCTTCCTGGGGGTGCAATTCACCATCTGCCATTGCCACCTGAAACAGAAAACTCATCATAAAATTACATAACTGCTGATCCTGGCGAAAAAATTCACCAAATTGGCGGGCATAATCGGCAAAAGATTCGGGCCGGTCTTTTGCCTGGGTAAAAACGTTGAAGGCATAGGTTCGGGTTTGATTATCCAACCCGAGTGCTTCTTTAGAGATTTTTTCAATTGCCGCTATTTCATCGGGACAGACCCGACCATCGGCTTTGGCCAGCTTGCCAACCATAGAAAAAGCGGCGGTAAAAAATATCGCCTGGCGTTGTTGGGACTGATTGTAACCTATTCTTCCCGCTGCCGGATTTTTGGATCCACCCATGCTGGAACCGATTGCCGCGCCCATGATGGCACCAAACGGTCCGGCAATCATCGCACCAAGCCCTCCGCCAATAACTCCTGATAACCAACCCATAATCAATATCCTTTTCAGCAAAAACTATTTATATTCGTGGTAGAGTGAGACATTATAGACATAATGAGTGATGTTTATGGTGGCTGCAAGGATTTTATCTCGCTGGCATCGCTTATCGGTCAAATCTTGACTGAATAAAATTGACATCAGCAATACAGCAGATATTGGGAGTTTAACGTTGAAAGTACCGTTTATTCGTCGCTTATGGGTGACAATCAGTTCTGCAGTCGTCCGTTTTTATGCGAGTTCTTTAAATCGATTTCAGGTCGTTGGTGCTGAAAATATTCCTGCCAGTGGTGGGGTGTTGCTGGCAGCAAACCATATTTCCGGTTATGACACTGTTTTCATTCCGGCCGCGGTTTTGCAACATCACCCCTGGCAGATGACCTGGGCACCGGCAAAAGTGGAGTTATTCAAAAATCCTCTGATCGGGGCAATCTATCGTTCTTGGGGGGCCTTTCCGGTCAAGCGGGGACGCGATATCCGGGCGGGCAAGCATTTAGGCGACTTGCTACAGACACAAAAGGTGATGCTTTTTCCGGAAGGGACTCGTCACAAAGATGGAAAACTGGGTCCGGGTAATCGCGGTGTCGGCAAATTGATTTATGAACATCAACCGGTGGTGATACCAACAGCCCTATCTGGAATTAATCACTGGAAATTTTTGAAATTCGGTCAACAAGGAAAAATCTCCTTTGGTGCTCCCATCGATTTCTCAGATCTTTTCCAGCTGGAGGATGAAAAGGCGACTCATCGCCTGATTGTTGAACGCCTCATGTCTGCTATCGGGGCAGGACTCATGTCTGATCAGCAAAGATGATGCACTCGCAAAAAACATTGTCAGGCTATGCAAAAACTTCGTCCTGCAAGGCCTGGTGTTTTTCAGGGGCGCAGAGCTACATTTTGTAGATCAAGGTCCTGAAAAAACAGCGTAACGCCGCAGGGCGGACTTTCTGCGACGCCAGCAAAGATGATCGGTTCTATCCACCAAAAAAAGGTGGATGTGACATAGTTTGACACAGTCATATGGGAACATAGCTCCAAAAGGAG
>LLYT01000048.1 GCA_002049545.1 Deltaproteobacteria bacterium tcs-42
CTCACAAAATCAAGGACTTAGAAACCAGCCCTCGATTTTGGTCGCCCGTCCATGGGCTCCACAGGCTGTTTTTCAACAGCCTGATAGGGTAGTAAGAGAGGGGTGATGTTGTGAAAAAACTGAATCAATGCTGGCGTTGTTATGAGAGGAGTATCCATGAAGTTCATTGAATTAGCGAAGAAGCGCTGCAGTATCCGCGGCTACAAGTCCGATCCCGTTCCGGAAGAGCGATTGAACGAAGTTTTGCAAGCAGGAAATCTTGCCCCGACCGCTAAAAATTTCCAGCCTTTCCACTTTATCGTTGTGCGTGATCCGGCCAAGCTGGACGAGCTGGCCGTCTCCTATCCCGCCCCATTTTTTCGCCAGGCGCCGGTTGCTATCGTTATCTGTACAGAGGCGGCTAAGGGTTGGACGCGTGATCGATTTGACGGTAAAAACTACTGCGACGTCGATGCTGCCATCGCTGTTGATCACATGACCCTTGCCGCCGCCGACCTCGGCTTGGGAACCTGCTGGATCGGTGCGTTTGATCCTGCCAGAGTGATCGATGCCATGGGGCTTCCCGAGGGGGTTGAACCGATTGCACTGCTGCCGCTGGGATATCCGAGTGAGGCGGGACGTGAGAAAACCCGTAAATCCCTGGAAAAGCTGGTTCGCTATGACTGTTGGTAGGGGCAGGTGGGCGAATGAGGGTGCTTGCGCAAAAAACTCATGGGATTGCGATGCCATCAGTGAAGGTGCTGACAACTTGGTGTGAGGTGTTGCTATCATTCCGGAGTTTCCTTGATTGATCCATTCCGCAAATAGTTCATTCGCTCGGTGATTATTTTTTCATAGCCGCGATTGGAGGAACGATAAAAGCATTTCTCTTTGATCTGCTCCGGCAGGTGACTTTGTTGGGCAAAACCATCCTGATAATTGTGGGCGTATTTATACCCCTTGCCGTAGTCGAGCTGTTTCATCAGTTGCGTTGGAGCATTGCGGATATGTTTGGGAACGGGTAAAGCCCCTGTTTTTCGCACTTCGGCCAGTGCTTCATCAATCCCGACATAGCTTGCATTGCTTTTTGGTGCCGTTGTCAGGTAGGTGACTCCCTGTGCCAGATTGATCCTGGCTTCCGGGAGGCCGACAAAGTGAATCGCCTGCTGGACTGCCAGAGCCATTTGCAGAGCACGCGGGTCGGCATTCCCAACGTCCTCTGAAGCAAAGATGACCATTCGGCGGACAATAAATAACGGGTCTTCTCCCGCTTCCAACATGCGGGCCAACCAGTACAGGGCTGCGTCAGGATCGGAACCACGCATACTTTTGATGAATGCGGAGATGACATTATAGTGCTCCTCGCCCCCCTTGTCATAAAGGAGTGCTTTTTTTTGCATTGCTTCCCGGGCGGTTTCCAGTGAGATGGTGTTGTTTTGTACTGCAGCGGCGGTGACCTCCAGCGCACCAAGGGCAATCCGGGCATCTCCTCCAGACTGGTCGGCCAAGAAGCTGAGGGCGGCATCCTCAACTTGCAGGTTCGGTTTGTTCAACCCCTGTTGAGCAGATAGTGCGCGATCAAGGAGGGTTTTTAGTTCTGCCGGGGCGAGGGGTTCCAGAACAAAAACCCGTGACCGCGACAGGAGTGCTGAGTTGACTTCAAAACTGGGATTTTCGGTCGTTGCACCAATCAGGGTGATTTCACCTTTTTCGACCGAAGGGAGAAATGCATCCTGCTGCGCTTTATTGAAACGGTGAATCTCATCGACAAACAGGAGGGTTTTTCGAGCATGGTAGGCGCGTTGTTGTTTCGCTTCGGCGACAATTTCTCTGACTTCCTTGATACTACCAAGAACCGCTGAAAAGAACACAAAGCGGCTTTTGGTGCAGTTGGCGATCACGCGTCCCAGGGTGGTTTTTCCGGTGCCGGGTGGTCCCCAGAATATAATCGATGTGAGCTGATCATTTTCAATCAGTTGACGCAGGAGTTTCCCCGGCCCTAGCAAATGTTGTTGCCCCACAACCTGGTCAAGGGTTTGCGGGCGCATCCGTTCCGCCAATGGGGTATTGTCATTGTTTTGAGTTGTTTGTTCAAAAAGATCCATGCTGTCTCCAGATATCTTGGATAGGTCGCCAATGTAGCATGCTGTTTGGTCCGACAACAACATCCTATGCGATGGACTTTGGCTGGTATTGTGTGATAGTTATCGCTTTAATTTTATGGCTTTTTACTTTTAAATCGTTTTGATGGTGAGTCGATGCTGAAAAAAGTTGGTATTTACGCAAAAAAGGATCACCCGGATGCTGAGCTGATTGCTTCTGATATCTGTGAACGTTTCAAGTTGGAAAAAATTGAAGTTTTGCTCGAAGCCAGCTTGGCTGAACAGATAGGGCAGGTGAAGGGGTATGCAGAAGATGAAATTCCTGAATTAGTCGATCTGATCATCGTTCTCGGTGGTGATGGGACGCTGATTTCTGTTGCACGTCAGGTTGGTGAGCGGAATGTTCCGATTGTTGGTGTTAATCTGGGGCGGCTTGGTTTTTTAACCGAGATTACCCGTGATGAGCTGCCGGAAATGCTGGAACGGTTGATCGCAGACGATTATCAGGTCTCGGACCGGATGATGCTTGATGCTTTTATCCATAGGAATGGGCAGGTGGTCGGGAAGTTTACTGTGCTCAACGATGTCGTGATTAACAAGGGGGCCTTGGCACGGATTATTGATATGGAAACCTGTGTGGATGGTCGCCATCTGACCAGCTATAAGGCTGATGGTCTGATTATTTCTACCCCGACCGGTTCGACGGGGTACAATCTGGCCGCCGGTGGTCCAATTATTTACCCCAATATCAATAGCCTGCTGATTACCCCCATTTGTCCGCATATGTTGACGAATCGTCCGATCATGGTCTGGAGTCGTTCCGTGATTGAAATAAAGATCAATTTTGAAGACGACGTTGTTTTTTTTACTGCTGATGGTCAAGTGGGACGCAAGTTGCTTCCGGGTGATCGTGTTGAAGTGCGCCGCTCTGAATTACGCACCCGTCTGGTGACCAGCCCAAGTAAAGATTATTTTGATATCCTGCGGACGAAATTGAATTGGGGCCAGCGTTGATGGCGTTGCACTACTGGAGATCGAATGTTTTTGCTTAATGATATCATGAGCTTTTCTGACTGTACCAGGTTAGGCTGATAATGCTGACAGACCTTATCATCAAAAATTTTGCTATTATTGAAAATCTGCATGTCACCTTCAAATCGGGTTTTAATGTCCTGACAGGGGAAACGGGAGCCGGCAAGTCGATTATTATTGATGCTGTTAATCTCCTTCTCGGTGGTCGGGCACGGGGTGAAATTATCAGGACTGGGGAAGAGGAGGCTTCGGTCGAGGCGATTTTTTATCTCACTGAGAAACATCTTCTCGGGGAGAAACTTGTTGCAGCCGGGCTTGATAATGGCGACGAGTTGCTGGTCCGGCGGATAATCGCTCGATCGGGGAAAAACCGGATTTTTATCAACGGGTCGACCGTTACCTTGACGCAGTTACGTGAGTTGATCAGTGGTCTGGTCAATATATATGGTCAGCATGAACACCAAAACCTGCAACGGACCGAAACGCATTTGGGTTTGTTGGATTCCTTTGCCGGTCTGCAGGCACCTTTAGCCGAGTATCGCTCCGCTTTTGCGACTTATCAGCAGTTGCAAAAGGAGCTGAACGGCTTGAATTTCGCGGAGCGAGAGCGGCAGCAGAGACTTGATATGCTCGGTTTTCAGCAGCAGGAATTACAGAATGCGCAGCTTACAATTGGCGAAGACGATGAGCTGGAGAGAGAACGCTCGATTCTGCAGCATGCGGAAAAATTGACAGTGGCGACGGTGGGTGGCTACGAGAGTCTCTATGGCGGGCAACAGGCGGCGTGTGAAAAGGTTTCTATCGTGGCCGATCAGCTTGAAGCTTTGCAGCAAATTGACCCACAGCTGGGTTTGTTGGCTAAATCGCTGCGAACTCATCTTTATAGCCTGGAAGATATTGCCTCGGAATTGCGTGGTTATTCAGAAAACCTTGATTTTGAACCGCAACGACAGCAGCAGGTTGAAGATCGCCTCGCACTACTCGCCACCCTGAAGGGGAAATATGCCCCGACAATTGCCGAGCTGGCGGAATATCTGGATCAAGTGACTGCTGAACTTGACAGTTTGAGTAATGTTGAGGGGCGACGGGATAAACTTGAGCAGCAATTGTTGACACAAAACAGGTTGCTTGTTGAATCGGGGGAACGTCTCAGGCAGCAACGTGAAAAAGCGGCAGTCAAACTTGCGGATAAAGTAAACCGGGAACTTTCTGATCTGGCGATGGCCAAAGCTGACTTCTCGATCCGACTTGTTGCTTTGGCTGAAGCTTCGATCGATGGTTTGGACAGTGGTGAATTCTACCTTGCCGCCAACCCGGGAGAGGAGGCGCAGCCTTTGGCTAAAATAGCCTCGGGGGGTGAATTGTCACGGATTATGCTGGCTTTAAAGCGCAGTGTCCCCGATGGAGATGGCGTCAGTACTCTGATTTTCGATGAGGTTGATGCCGGGATTGGCGGTGAAGCCGCAACGGCTGTTGGTGAAAAAATCAGTCGCTTGGGGAAAGATCTGCAGGTCCTATGTGTGACCCATTTACCACAGGTTGCTGCATTTGCTGATCATCACTATCGAGTGGTAAAGGCAGAGGAGAGGGGGCGGACAACGACCAGGTTGAATTTGTTGGATGATGATGCCAGAATTGCCGAAATGGCACGGATGCTTGGAGGCTCTCAGGTTGGGCAGCAGACACTGGGGCATGCCCGTGAATTGATAGAGAGTTCCAGAGCCCTTGTCGCCTGAGTTTTAGCGAAAGCACCTAAAACCAATTGTAACTGTTCAGCAATGCCCTGAGGCACCCATTCCAAGGGTCATTTTGCGCCGTCCATGGCCGTTTGACTGTCGCCGTCCGTGGCGACAGACGCCCTTTCCATGGGTACCACAAGCCCCTGTCAGTAGTGGTGGTGAATAGTTACAACCAATTCAGGAAATAAAATTATTGGTTTAAACTTAGAATTGTGCTATTAGTGAATGGTAATTATTGTTTTGTGAATTTCAATTGCCAGTTTGCTCGTTCAAAAAAAAGAAATTTTTGTATGGCCAACCAATACTTTTTTGCGAGGGCATCAAAGATATTACTCTGGAGTTATTTTGGCTAAATGGTTTTCTGTCATATTTTTCCCGGAAGGTGATAGCAGGGTAAGGCGTGTCCGCCTTCGGGGTGGGGTTGTTAAGTTCGTCCTCTGTTGCTGTTTTGCCTTGACCGGGTTGTTGGCTTTTTTTGCCTACAGTTATTTTAATTTTACGATTGATCATGATGAATTGCGACGGCTTCGGGTTGAAACCAGCCAGCAGCGCCAGACATTGCGGCATCTTGTTGCCGATTTAGAAGAGCTCCATCAGCAGATGAATATTCTCGCCACAACGGAAGCGCGGGTTCGGCAGTTGGCAGATCTGGAAGCTGTCCCGCAGGGGATTCCGGTTGCTATCGGGGGTCTTCCGGAACCTGGGGCTGCCGACGCAGTCAGCGAGATAGAACGTCAGATCAATAAACTACAGGTTAAGATCGAGCTGCGTCGCCAAAGGCAGGAAGGTGTACGCAACCTGCTTAATGACCAGGTTTCGCTCAGCAGGGCAACCCCTAAGGGATGGCCGACCAAGGGCTGGTTGACCTCTTATTTTGGTATGCGTAAATCACCTTTTACCGGAAGACGGGTGATGCATGAGGGGTTGGATATTGCGGCAAGAACAGGAACGCCGGTTGTCGCAACGGCTGACGGGATTGTGGCTCGAGTCAAGTATGCCTCTGATTACGGAAAAATGGTCATAATCGACCACGGTTATGGTTATCGCACCATCTTTGCACATAATTCAAAAATTCTGGTTGATGCAGGTCAACGCATCAAACGTGGTGAAATGATTGCCAGGGTTGGCAATACCGGACGATCAACGGGGTCGCACTTGCACTATGAATTGCGTCTCAACGGGGTTCCCATTGACCCACGGAAAACTCTCTGATTAATCCCTTCCACGGTGTTACAACGTCTGATAATTCCAACGTTTTGCCATTCCTTAAATGCTTGTGAGTGTTTCTTCCCCTGTGCTACTATGCCGGCCATCGACGATGGTGTTCTGACAACCCGCCCTGCTGCGTAATCGCGTTTTTCAGGATTTCAACCTGTATTCTGTAGGTTCTCTGCAGAAAGCTTCAGCGTCATGGAGGGCAGGGTGTTGTTGTGCCATCTGGTTCTATCCTCATGTTTTTAATTTTTAATCGTGACCCTTGATATCATTTTAAACGGGGTTTTCTGGAGTGCTATTCAGCAATGATTGGTAATTTAATAAAAAAAGTTGTCGGCAGTAAAAATGATCGTGATATTAAGAAAATGCAGCCTCTGGTTGCACTGATTAATTCCCTTGAACCCGACTTTGAAGCTCTGAGTGACGAACAACTACAAGCTAAAACCAATGAATTCCGTCAACGATTAGCCGCTGATGAAAGCCAGGAGCAATTATTGCCTGAAGCTTTTTCGGTCGTCCGCGAGGCAAGTAAGCGAGTTCTTGGTTTACGTCCTTTCGATGTGCAGCTGATCGGTGGAATGGTTCTCAACGCCGGGAAAATTGCAGAGATGAAGACGGGTGAGGGGAAGACCCTGATGGCGACTCTGCCAATCTACCTCAATGCTTTGAGTGGCAAGGGTGTCCATGTCGTCACCGTCAACGATTACCTGGCAAAACGTGATGCGGAGTGGATGGGACAGATCTATCAGTTTCTAGGTTTGAGCGTCGCTTGTATCGTTCATGGCTTAAGTGATGATCAGCGCAAGGCGGCGTATGCAGCAGATGTCACTTATGGAACCAATAATGAGTTTGGTTTTGATTACTTGCGTGACAACATGAAGTTTGATCTGGACGATTATGTCCAACGCGATCTCCATTATGCCATCGTTGATGAGGTTGACTCAATCCTGATTGATGAAGCCAGAACACCGCTGATTATCTCCGGTCCAAGTGAATCCTCCAGTGAGCTTTATTATCGGGTTGACCGGATTATCCCCGGCCTGAAAAAAGGGGAGGTGATCGAAGAGCGGGATGGAAAAGTTGGCCAGGCAACCAAAAAACATACCGGTGAATTTACCGTTGATGAAAAGGCAAAGTCGGCCGCTCTGACTGAAGATGGGGTGGCAAAAGTAGAAAAACTGTTGAATGTTAGTAACTTGTATGAGCCGCAGAATATTGAGTTGTTGCATCATGTTAATCAGGCATTAAAGGCACATGCTCTATTTCAGCGGGATGTTGATTATGTTGTCCAGGAGGGTGAGGTCCAGATTGTCGATGAGTTTACCGGTCGTTTAATGCCGGGCCGACGTTGGAGTGATGGATTGCACCAGGCGGTTGAGGCAAAGGAAGGGGTGAAGATTGCCAGTGAGAATCAAACTCTGGCGACGATTACCTTTCAGAATTACTTCCGCATGTATGAAAAACTGGCCGGTATGACTGGTACTGCTGAAACAGAAGCCGCTGAATTTAATGAAATCTACAAGCTCGATACGGTCGTTATTCCGACCAATCGACCCATGGCTCGAACCGATCAAGCCGATGTCATCTATAAAACCGAAAAAGAGAAATTTTCTGCAGTTGTTGAGGATATCGTCGCATGTCACCAAAATGGGCAGCCGGTTCTGGTGGGGACGATCAGCATCGACAAATCAGAAGTTCTTGCGGCGTTGCTGAAGAAACGGGGGGTTCCGCACAATATTCTTAATGCCAAGCAGCATGAGCGTGAAGCTTATATTATTGCCCAGGCCGGGAGTAAAGGGGCGGTCACTATTGCTACCAACATGGCGGGCCGCGGTACCGATATTGTCTTGGGTGGAAATCCCGAAATGATGGCACGTGCCGATGCCGCTAACGCAGAAGATCCTGCAGCTCGATTTAATGAGCTGTTTTCCGCTTATGAAGCACGTTGCAAGTCTGAAAGGGAGGATGTCCTGGATGCCGGGGGGCTCTATATTCTTGGCACCGAACGGCATGAGTCACGACGTATCGATAATCAGTTACGGGGCCGTGCTGGCCGTCAGGGAGACCCGGGTAAAAGTCACTTCTATCTCAGCCTTGAAGATGATCTGTTGCGCATTTTCGGTTCGCAGCGGGTTGCATTTGTAATGGATAAACTGAAAATTCCCGATGGTGAGCCGATCGAGCATGGGGTTATCAGCAAGGCCATAGAAAATGCGCAGAAAAAGGTTGAGGAGCACAACTTCGATATCCGTAAGCATCTCATCGAGTATGACGATGTCATGAACCGGCAGCGCGATGTTATCTACACTCAGCGGCGTGAAGTTTTGGCTGGCGAACAACTTCAGGAAACTTTTCAGGGGATTGTCGGCGATGCTGTTGCAGATATGGTTGGAGTGTTTTGTGTCGATAAAAGTTCGTCTGCCGATTGGGACTGGACGCGTTTGGCCGACGATTATGCGAATCAGTTCAGTATCCCCTTCGATCTGAGTTCACTGGACGTGAATAAGACCAATATTGACGAGTTGGAAGCTCTGATGAATAATCAGGCAAATTCCCGTTTGCAGGCAAAAGAAGAAGAATTCACAACGCCGATCATGGAACATTTGATGCGGATTCTGTTGTTGCAGACAATTGATACCCAATGGAAAGATCACCTGCTTTCAGTTGACCATTTGAAAGAGGGGATCGGTCTCCGTGGTTATGGACAGAAAAATCCGAAGGAGGAATACAAGCGGGAAGCCTACGGTTTATTTATGGAGATGATGGGACGAGTGCGGGAGGAAGTTCTGCAGAAAATTTTCCGTATCGAATTGGCACGGGAAGAAGATGTGGAGAAGATGGAAGCACGACAGCGCCAGCAGAAAATCTCCATGAACCGGGCTGACGGAGGGGATCAAGTTAAAAAACCGACGACCCGGGACGAAGATAAAGTTGGGCGAAATGACCCCTGCCCTTGCGGGAGTGGGAAAAAATATAAGAAATGTTGTGGCCAGTAGAATGGTTATCCCTCAAACAGCCATGAGCTAATCCAATGACAGAGCAACAACCATCAAACCCGGCGATTCTGCTGATCGATGATGCACCGCTGATTCTGGATCTTCTGGAAGATATTCTGGAAAGTCTCGATTGTCCGGTCATCCGTTCTGAATCTGGGCTGGGTATTACTCGGCTGCTTGATCAGGAAGAGGTGGCGGTGGTTTTTTGCGATGTTTCTCTGCCCGATATTAATGGGGTCAATGTGTTGCAGATGATCAAGCAGCACACTCCGGAGGTTCAGGTGATCATGATTTCCGGGCAGCAGGATTTCGATGTGGCCCGCCAGGTCCTCCGGGAGCGGGCACTGGATTACCTGGTCAAACCATTTTCTCAGGAAGAAGTGTTACGGGTTGCCAGACAGGGCATCAGTTCCTATTTTCAGGCTGTTCATCAGAATGAGGCGCGCATTGAAGCGCAGCGCCGGATGGCAGATCTTATTTTACTCAAAAAGGTTGGGGAGACGGCCAGTTCCGGAAACGATCTACAGGAGTTGTTTGACCAGATTCTTGATTCGATTGTCCATTCTGTCGGGGTGGAAGTAGCCTCTCTGATGCTCCTTGAGGCTGATAACCTGCTACATATTGCCTCATCTCTGGGGTTGTCCAAAGATATTACCAGGTCTGTACGTGTTGCTGTCGGGGAAGGAATTTCGGGCCATGTTCTGGCCACAGGTGAACCGGTTCTGGTTCCGAATATTGATCAGGACAGCCGGTTTCAAAGTCTCGATGGCGGACAGCGCTATAAAAACCAGTCATTACTTTCGGTCCCGATTTATGTCCGTGAACAGCTGGTTGGGGTTATCAATGTCAATAATAAAATATCTGGACATCCCTTTGACCTCGAAGATCAGAATCTGTTGGTTGCCATTGCCAATCAGGTTTCACTGGCAATCGAAAACTTTGAATTGGTCAACAATCTGCGTCAGCAGACTCTGGAACTTGAGCATACAAACGAAGACCTGGTGCGGGTGAACAGAGCTCGTACCCGGCTGGTCTGCAACCTTTCACATGAATTGAAAACACCGTTAACATCAATTATGGGATACATTGATTTATCCCTCTCTTTTTTCAATAAATTGTCGGAACAAGAGATCAAGGACAATTTGGTTGAGGTTCAAGGTGAGGGACAACGTCTGGAAAAATTGATCACCGGTATGTTGAGGTTGTTTTCGATCGAATCGGAGCGGGAGGTCTGGCGTTGGAAATCCTTTGGTGTCCCCTGGTCGATCGCTGACGCTTTCCAGTACTATCAGCCTGCAATGAGTGAACGGGAGTTGCTGACCGAAATCGATATTCAGGATGATTTACCCGAAATATATGGTGATCCGGAAAAGTTTGGTATGGCTTTTAACTCTCTGATCGATAATGCTATCAAGTTTAACCGTGATGGCGGTCTGGTACGAATTAACGCCGAGGTTCGTAATTTTGAAGGGCTCGATTATATCTATCTGCAAGTCTTTAATCAGGGGCAGAGCGTGCCGCCAAGGGCTCATGAAACAATTTTTGATTCCTATACCCAACTTGGGGATATCGATACTGACAAACCCCATGGGGTGGGGATCGGCCTGGCACTGGTCAAAGTTGTTGTTGACCGGATGAAGGGGGATATTTTTCTGGAAGAGTTGTCCGAAGAGGGAACCTGCTTTGGCTTGATGCTGCCGACTGAGCAAACATATAATGTGTTGATGGGTTGAGTTGATCGATTTTTATCCCATTGTGTTTTATTGCGAGATTATAACGTATGAATAATATTGAAATTCCGGCTGGTTTCCGTTTTTCAGCAATGGCGAGTGGGATCAAAAAATCCGGGGGGCTTGATCTGGGGCTGATTGTTTCTGATCATCCTGCAGACTGTGCTGGAGTTTTTACCCTTAACAAGGTGGTTGCTGCTCCGTTGCTACTGACCAGACCGCGGATTGCCCAAGGAAAGTGTCAAGCTGTATTGGTCAACAGTGGCAATGCGAATGCCTGTACCGGTTCCGATGGGTTGGCGGTTGCAGAGTCCAGCCTCGAATTGCTTGCCGGTAAGTTGCAGATTCCAGACGAATATGTCTCAGTTGCATCAACCGGGGTGATTGGCGAACAGTTACCACTGGAGCCTTTTAAGGGGGGGATTTCTCAGCTGGTAAAGAGTCTGTCTGTAGATCAAGCTTCCATCGTTGCTGAAGCGATGATGACGACAGATGCTTTTCCCAAGATTGCATCGGTTGCTGAAAGTGGAGAGCACCATTACACGATTCTCGGGCTGGCAAAAGGGGCCGGGATGATTCATCCCAATATGGCAACTATGCTCGGGTTTGTCCTGACTGATGCACAAGTGAGCTCTGAATTGCTTAAATCTGCCTTGCAACGTGCAGTGGAGAAAAGTTTCAACTCCATCACGGTGGACGGTGATACTTCAACCAACGATATGGTTCTTCTGCTGGCGAACGGAGCTGCCGATTCTGCGCTGATTGAACCCGATACTTACGAGGCTGAAATGTTTAGTCAGCACCTTGAACAGGTTCTTCTCGATCTTGCGAAGATGATTGTTCGTGATGGAGAAGGGGCGACCAAGCTGGTTCAAATCAGGGTCGTTGGTGCTGAAACTGAAGATTCTGCACGGAGTGTCGCACGTTCGGTTGCAACATCAGCTCTGGTGAAGACCGCATTTTTTGGTGAGGATGCCAATTGGGGCAGAATTATTGCTGCGGTTGGTTATGCGGGTGTCGAGGTCGATCCGAATCGAATTGATATCAGCTTCAACCAGGTTCCCGTCGCCATCAATGGTTTAGCTGTCGGGGGTGGTCAGGAAGCCGAAGCAACCCAGGTGCTGAAACTGGATGAATTTGTTGTGACTATCGACCTGCATCAGGGGGAGAGCGAATCAAGCTATTATACCTCTGATCTCAGCTATGAATATGTCAAGATAAATGCCGATTATCGAACCTGATCAATTGATTCGTTTTTTTTGCGCCGACAGCATAAAATCGAGATTATGTTTAAGTGTGTTATTCTTATTCTGCGGGATGGTGTCGATATTGGCACTTTGCCCGCTGCCGAAAAAAGTATGGTGATCAGGGGGGCGGCAACCCTGCACACTGGTCAAAGTTTTCTTTCTTAACTCATGCCTGATATAAGGGGGTCGTTAAAATTGAAAAAGCTACTGGTCTTAATTATCGCTGTTGTTGTGAGTGTCTCTCTTGCCCAGGCTGCCGATTTACAGGTTGCTGATGGTACGATTACTTCTGCAATAGAAAACCAGATGCCGGTCGACAGGATCGAATCTTATCGTGCCGATTTTGGTAAATTGTACTGTTTTACCCGGATAACGGGTGCGCAAAAGGACACAGAGGTGACCCATGTCTGGTATTATCAAGACAGTGAATTAGCCAGAGTCACGTTGCCGGTTAGATCTGCCGATTGGCGTACCTATTCGTCCAAACGGTTCTTGCCGCAGTGGGCAGGACAATGGAGGGTTGTTGTCCTTGATGGTGAGATGAACGAAATCGCAACAGTTCCATTCGTGCTTGAATGATATGATGTTCAATAAAAAAGGCGACCTGCAGTGGTCGCCTTTTTTGATTGTGCATTGTGTCTGAAATTATTTTTTCGACCGAGCTGCCCGAGCTTTGGCCAGGTTGCCGGCCAGGTCACGTTCGACCGCCATTTTGCGGCGACTTTCAGAGTAGTTCTTTGATGCAAGTGACTGACTGCGTGGGATATCAAACTGTTTCCGATATTCTGCTGCAGTCATCTCATGGGATGTTTTCAGGTGCCGTGAAAGAGTTTTGAAGCCCTTGCCGCAGATCATGCAGTAGATTTTATCCTTGCCGAAGGCTTTGTTTCTACTGACTGCGGGACCCTCTTCAACCGTTTCGGCTGGTTCTGCCGTTGCTCCCTGTTCCAGGGCAGACAGAGCAGAGTAGACCTCATTAAGTTCAGCAATCAGTTCTTCTTTGGACATGGGAGTTGTTGATGCGTGTGCTGCAATAATATCTGCAGCCATTTCCATAATATTGGCCATAATAAAAAATCTCCTGAGTGATTGGGCTATATAAGTATTTAACCCCTCCTCAAAAATTTACTAAGGAGATTATTTTTAGAACATAACTAAAACTAAAAGCAAGAGTATAATGCCTGTTTCACCAGTAATCGACTTTTATTGCTGTGAAAGTTGAACAGATAAATAAAGATATAATTGTTTCTATACGACAGGTCTCCGATGGATATCAGAAAATCTCTGGAAGATATTGAGTTGCAAACACTATCACCTGCTGCTTGCTTCAGTTCCAGAAGTCAAGGTCGCAAGTTCCCTTCTGAATCATGTACTATGAGGACGGTTTTTCAGCATGATCGTGATCGCATACTACATAGTAAAGCCTTCAGGAGGCTCAAGGATAAAACTCAGGTTTTTCTTTCTCCTGAAGGGGATCATTATCGAACTCGTTTAACTCATACCCTGGAAGTTTCGCAGGTTGCTCGCACTATTTCTCGGGCATTGCGCCTCAATGAAGATCTGACCGAAGCCATTTCTTTAGGTCACGATCTTGGACACACTCCCTTTGGCCATGTTGGGGAGCGGGTGCTGAATGAACTGGCTCCGGGCGGCTTTCACCATGTTCGACAAAGCTTGCGGGTTGTTGACATATTGGAGAAAAATGGTCGGGGTTTGAACCTGACTTACGAAGTTCGTGATGGTATTTTAAAGCATTCAAAGGGGCAGGGGGGACTTCTCACCCCGGATTCGCAATCGTGCGCCCAAACCCTGGAAGGGCAGGTTGTTCGTCTGGCAGATATCATCGCTTACGTCAGTCACGATCTGGATGATGCTATCCGTGGGCATGTCATCAATGTGGCAGATATTCCGAAGGATATATCCGATGTGGTTGGCTTGCGCCATTCGTGCAGGATTGATCGCATGGTTCGTGATTTAATCAGTGAATCTATTGCGGCTGATTATGGTCAGATCCGCTTGTCCGCTGAAATGGATGGGGCCATCAGGGCGTTGCGGAGTTGGCTTTTTGAACATGTGTATCGGGCAGAATCGGTTCAGCTCGAATTTGACAAGGCTTCCCATCTGTTGCATGAGCTTTATCATTATTTATGTGACAGGGAAGAAATTTTTCTGAAGTATGGAGGGCGACGCTTTGCGGGTGATAGCCTGGAAGTCTCTGTGGCGGACTTTATTGCCGGAATGACAGATCGTTTTGCTCTGTCCCTCTATCGAGACTGTTTTCTCCCTCAACCCTGGAAGAGCATCTAAATGTGTATTAGTTTATTGGAGATTTATTATAAAAGCTTGACAGCCTCTAATCTCTATGTTAGCTTTTGTAGCGCTTTCCTTGAAAAATCAAGGAGTTCGATGATTTTTTGGCGGAACTTGCGAAATGGGTGATCACAGCAGACTTATTTTTCGATTAGGAGGGGTCGGCTTCCTGTTGAAACTGGTCGATGTTGTTGAGGTTGTGACTCAGATAACCGACGCTCTTGATCCTGGCCGAAGTGTCATTGGTCAGGGGATTGTTTCAGCGCTGCGGTTTCGGCAAACCTGGATTCCGGCCGTCGATCCGGCACTGCGGCTGGATATCTTGTCAGCCGTTGAACTACAGGATAAGGTGGCTGTCATTTTACGTGGTTCGGAGGGGAATTGGGCGTTATTGGTGGATCGGGTCGAAGAGTTATCTTCCATTGATAAATTTCAGCCCTGTGAAATCCCCTTTTTGTTAAAGGTCGCTGCAATGGGGTTTTACTCACAAATTCATCTGTTGGATGATGAGCCTATGATTGTTTTTGAGCCGGAACGTTATTACGGCTCAGCCGCTGTGCTGGTATGAATCGCTATGGTCTTTTTCAGCTCGGGGAGTTGAAATTTGCAATCTCTCTGGTGCAGATGCAAAAGATCCTTCAGGATTCAAAGGGCTACCCTTTGCCGCGTCTTCCCGGAGCGGTTTCTGCAGTTCTGGTTGATAACGGTCTGCTGATTCCAATACTCGATTTAGGGCAAATACTGGGAGCAGGTGAACCGCAGATGTTGGCAGCACAGGGCTATCAGGTTCTGGTCGAATCCGAATATGGCACAGTTGCTTTGCCGGCTGATTTGACGGGCCGGATTGTCGCTGCAGGAAAAGGTGTCCTGTCAGAAACGACCGAAAAAGAGAAATATCTTGGAATCGTTGGTAAATTTGTTTATCAAGGTGATCAGTTCAATATACTCGATATCGATTTTTTAGCCATAGAAATGACCCAGGGGTTTTGGCAGAACCAGTCTGATACTGGTGGTGCGAGGAGGCATCAATGATGAAAAAGTTACTGTTGGCCGATGATAGTATTACGATCCAGAAAGTCGTCGGTATTATCTTCTCGACAGAAGAATATCAGCTTGAGATGACAGATGATGGAGATAGTGCCTTTGATAAAGCACTGGAAGATGTCCCCGATTTAGTTATTGCTGATATTTCAATGCCTGGAAAAGATGGTTTTGAATTGTGTCGAGCGATCAAGAGTGAGCCCAGCTTGTCCAATACCTCTGTTATGCTGTTGCCGGGTGCCTTTGATCACTTTGATGATATCAAGGCAGGCGAGGTTTGTGCCGATGGTTGGTTGACAAAACCATTTGAGTCACAGGCACTGCTGGATAAAGTTTCTCAGATTCTTGAGGCTGAACCGATCAGGATGGCTGGTATGACAGCACCGGTCGTTGAGGAACCAACCGCCGAGGGCCAGGCTGCCGGGAGTGAAATCGAAGAAGATTTGCCCTTGACGGAAACGGCTCTTGGCCTTGATGAAGTGGATGAGGGGAAGTATGCCATTGAGGATGTGGATGAAGAATCTCCTGACGATATATGGGATGCGGTTTCCTTTGCTGAAGAAGATCTTCAGGACCAGAGTGAAGTTGCCAGCGTAGAATCGGTCGATGAAGTGTCGTTTGCGGCTGATGTTATTGATCCTGCGGTGGCCGATGATGTTGCTATCGGGCCAGATACTGTGGAAGAGGCTGTTTCAGCATTGACCGCGGAAGATGATGAAGATGATGAAGATGATGAAGATGATGAAGCTGATGAAGCTGATGAAGCTGATGAAGCTGGAGAGGTTGACTTCTCCGTTTATAGCGAAGCAGAGGATGATTATCAGCCAGCGCCAGTCGCTGAAGCGACGGAACCATCTGCTTTTATTTCTGCAGTTGAAGACGATATTTTGGAACTGCAGGAAGAGGATGAACTTGAGCGTGAAGCACAGGAATGGCTTACTGACGAAGAAAGTCCTGTGCCGGAAGGTCCTGCGTCCTTCGATAGCCCCGTTGATGCTGATACCGCAGAAGAAGATGTGATCCTTGATCTTGATCTGGATGAAATTGTTACGGAAGAGGCTCCAGAGGAAGAGGGGGGCGATGAGGCGGATGCTGGAGAGATTGAATTGTCTGAGGCAGAGATTGAGCCCGAACCGGAGGTTAGCTCTGAACCTGCTGCTGAGGAGGCCGGGTCTTTTGTTTTGGAGAGCCCAATACTGGAAGAGGAGCCTGAGTCTGTTTCCGGGGAGGATGATTCTGTTGCTGAGGAGCCTGAGTCATTTGTTCTGGAAAACCCAGAGGCGGAAGCAGAAACTGAATCCGTTGATGATATTGTTGATCTGGCAGAAACAGATGTTGAATTTGTCGAAGCGAACGAAACCGAAGCGGACGCTGCAGAAGATGAAGATTTCTACTTTGACGAAACTGAGGAAGACGATGTTGCCGAGGTTGTTAGCGACGATATGGGGATTGGTGTTGCTCCTGTTGTGGCCGCTGAGCCTATCGAGTCTGCCACTGAACAGGTCGAACAACAGTTGCGCCAACTTTCCGAAGAAGAATTGAAAGACGTTGTGGCCAAGGTTGCCGGGCCGATGATTGAAAAGCTGGCGAGCGAAATGCTGGAGCAGGTCGCCTGGGAGGTCGTTCCCGATCTGGCCGAAGCAATGATCAGCGAGGAAATCCGTAAAATCAAAGAGGGGACATAACTGACCCAATAACATAGGTGCTTCTCTTGGGGGGCAGCAGGGAAATCTTGACTTCCTTGCTGCCCCCCTTTATTGTTCCTGCCCAGAAATGATGGCGTTGAAAAAAATAATTCAATCTGCTTGTCCCGTTGACCCCGGTTAAGCTCGAAAACTCCATTGACCGGGACGCATGAACCCATCCATGGGGCTTGACTGACGCAGATACCCTTCCAATGGAAGAATCGAACTCTTTAGCGTCCCTGGTGGAGTGAATTCGATATCCAGACAATTCAATAACTGTATGAAGCAAGGATTTTCCAGCCATGAAGACAGAGCTCAATAAAAGTTATGAACCGCAACAGGTTGAACAAAAGTGGTTTGATGTATGGGAGAGGCGTGGCGATTTTCATGCTGATGAAAACTCTCCCAAGCCCCATTACTCAATAGTCATCCCCCCGCCCAACGTAACCGGCGTGCTTCATATGGGACACGCCCTGAATAATACCCTGCAGGATATTCTGTGTCGCTGGAAGCGGATGTCTGGTTACGAAGTTCTCTGGATGCCGGGAACTGACCATGCTGGAATCGCCACCCAGAATGTTGTTGAAAAACAACTTGCTGCGGAAAACAAGGATCGGCACGAACTGGGTCGAGAGGCTTTTGTTGAACGGGTCTGGAAGTGGCGCGAAGAATCTGGTGGACTGATTATCAACCAGCTGAAGCGGCTTGGTGCCTCCTGCGACTGGGAGCGCGAACGTTTTACCATGGACGATGGTCTCTCCAAGGCTGTCCGTGAAGTTTTTGTGAGCCTTTATGATGATGGCTTGATCTATCGGGATAATCGTCTGATTAACTGGTGTCCCCGCTGCCATACTGCCCTGTCCGACCTTGAAGTTGAGCACGATGATAAGCAAGGGAGTCTCTGGCATTTACGTTATCCGGTCAAGGGGGCGGATCAATTTCTGATTGTTGCGACAACTCGCCCCGAAACCATGCTGGGTGATACTGCTGTCGCTGTCCATCCCGAAGATGAGCGTTACCGTGATCTGATTGGCATGAATGTTCTGCTGCCATTGACAGATCGGGAGATTCCGATTATTGCCGATGATTATGTCGATATGGAGTTTGGTAGCGGCGCAGTCAAGATTACCCCGGCACATGATTTTAACGACTTCGAAATGGGCAAGCGCCACGACCTTGATTTTATCAATATCCTGGATGAGTCGGGGGTGATCAATGACAACGGTGGCTCATATGCTGGAATGGATCGTTATGCTGCCAGGGCACAAGTTGTTGCTGATTTGAAAGCCCGGGACTTGCTCGAGACAATTGATGCTTACACCAATACTGTCGGTGAATGTTATCGCTGCAGGACAACCATCGAACCCTTTATGAGCAAGCAGTGGTATGTCGCAGTCAAACCACTTGCCGCAGAAGCGATTAAGGTGGTGGAGTCCGGGCAGACCAAGATTCTCCCGCAACAATGGGAAAAGACATACTACGAGTGGATGTATAATATCCAGGATTGGTGTGTCAGTCGGCAGATCTGGTGGGGGCATCGTATCCCGGCATGGTTTTGTGATGAATGTGGCGAGATCACCGTTTCACGCGATGATGTTTCTGCTTGTCAGCACTGTGGCAGTTGCGATATCCGTCAGGAGACCGATGTCCTCGATACCTGGTTTTCCTCTGCCCTGTGGCCTTTTTCAACTATGGGATGGCCGGAGCAACGCAAAACTTTGCAGAAATTTTATCCGACCAGTTGTCTGGTGACCGGTTTTGACATTCTCTTTTTCTGGGTCGCGCGGATGATGATGATCGGAACCAGGTTTATGAATGACGTTCCCTTCAAGGAAGTTTATATCCATGCCCTGGTGCGTGATGCTCAGGGGCAGAAAATGAGCAAAAGCAAAGGCAATGTCATCGATCCCCTGACGATTGTTGATGAATATGGTGCCGATGCTTTCCGTTACACTCTCTGTGCCTTTGCTGCGATGGGTCGCGATATTAAATTATCAACCGAGCGGATTGGTGGTTACCGGAATTTTGTCAATAAACTCTGGAATGCCAGTCGTTTTGCCTTGATGAATCTGGAAGATTTTGATCCGGCTGAAAATGATTTGACCCGACTACCGTTGTCGCAGGCCGATCAGTGGGTTCTGCATCGTTACGCATTTGCTGCGGAGGAGGTTAATCGAGCCCTGGAGAATTATAAATTCAATGACGCAGCCAGTACTCTCTATGCTTTCACCTGGCATGAATTCTGCGATTGGTACATCGAATTGAGCAAGGGGCATCTCTATGGTGATGATGTTGATGCTCGCCAATCTGCCCAGATTGTTCTGTACTCGGTCCTAGAAGGTCTGTTGCGGATGTTGCACCCGGTACTGCCGTTTGTGACCGAAGAAATCTGGCATGCTCTCCCTGGAGATCGTAGCGTTGATTCTGTTATGCAGGCCGCTTATCCGCAAGGCGCACTCACCACAACAGACCAATCTGTTGTTGCCAGTATGGAGCTGGTGATGGACGTCATTCGTGCGATTCGTAATATTCGTGGTGAGCTTGATGTCCCTCCTGGAAAAAAAATCAAGGTTGTTCTTGATTGCAAGTCTGAGCCCGTTGTGCAGGCTATTGTGGCTGGCCAGGCGTATATCCACTCTCTGGCACGAGTGGAAGATCTGCTCGCCGGGGTGGCTGTTGAGCGACCTGAGCAGGCTTCAACCCAGGTTGCCGGTGATGTCGAAGTTCTGATTCCGTTAGCCGATCTGATTAATGTTGCTGAGGAGGAGGTGCGGCTGAATAAGGAAATTGAAAAAGTACAGAAAGATGTTGGTTTCTTTGAAAAGAAATTATCCAATCAGAAATTTGTCGCCAATGCTCCACCTCAGGTTTTGGAAAAAGATCGTGGGAAGTTGGCCGCTGCTGAGAAGAAACGAGAGATTTTACAACAGAGTTTGGCTAAAATATTAGCTCTGAAATAAATGCTTGCAGATGACCGGGGAGGTATGACTTTTCCGGTCATTTTTGTCTGTAAAACCGTTGTGTTTGCTGAGAAGTCTATTGATCAGAATTTTTCTATGGATGGTTTTTTTTGTTTAATTTTGTAACGATATTTGGTATACAGTATACGATTTGTATACCACTGTGTCCTTGGATAACTAGATTTGAGTGAGACAGTTTTATTTTCTGCTGAAGATGAACAATTTGGAGAGGCTCAGTTTCAGGAGGTGAGAAGGGCTGGGTCAGGATGACTTGAGCAACTATTGGTGATTGAATTCGGGAGATAAGTCCTGATTGACAATCGTTTCACATTCTCGAGGGATATTAACTATGAATCTGTTTAAAAGTACTGTAGGAAGAAAGATTCTGATGGCAGTGACCGGGCTGATGCTGGTCGGTTTCATCACTGTCCATCTCCTTGGCAATTTGTCGGTTTTCTGGGGTGCCGATGCGATTAATGCCTATGCCAAACACCTGCACGATCTTGGACCTCTGGTCTGGGTTTTTCGTCTGGTCATGCTGGCTCTGTTTGCTGTTCACATCACTTTTGGTGTGCAGCTCTATCTGGAAAACCGTGCTGCCACCCCGGATAGCTATGCCGTTCAAAAAACTCTGGTGACGACCTTCTCGGCAAAAACCATGGTTTTTACCGGTCTGATCGTTCTGACATTTCTGCTCTATCACCTGCTCCATTTTACTGTGCAGATCACCAACCCTGAGACTGCAGCAAAAAACATTGAAATGGTCGCATTGGCTGATGGCCATATGACTTTGGATGTGTTTGCCATGGTGACATCCAGTTTTCAGAATGCCTTCATCGCTTTGGTTTACATCATAGCGATGATCGCTCTAACGCTGCATATCTTTCATGGGCTTTCCAGCTGGGTGCAGACTCTTGGTTGGAGCACCGGGACAAGTCAGGATAAAGTGACTTTTATCGGTAAATTAGTGGCTATCGGTTACGGGCTGGCATATATTGCCATTCCATTACTACTTCTCGCTCGTATTGTGAAATAGGGGGCTTATTGTGATATTAGACGGAAAAGCACCTACAGGGGATATTCAAACTTCTTGGGATCGTTCTCGCTTTGATATGAAGCTGGTCAATCCTTCCAATAAACGTAAATACAAGGTTCTCGTCGTTGGCACCGGTTTGGCCGGGGGGGCAGCTGCGGCTTCACTTGGCGAACTGGGCTACAATGTCGAGGCCTTCTGCTATCAGGACAGCCCCCGCCGGGCTCACAGTATCGGTGCCCAGGGTGGTATCAATGCGGCTAAAAACTATCCCAGCGATGGTGACAGTGTTTACCGCCTGTTCTACGATACGGTGAAGGGCGGCGATTTCCGCTCTCGTGAGGCCGATGTCTGGCGCCTCGCCCAGGTCTCGAACAATATCATCGACCAGTGTGTCGCCCAGGGCGTTCCATTTGCCCGGGACTATGCCGGTTACCTTGACAATCGTTCTTTCGGTGGTGCTCAGGTCTCCCGGACTTTTTATGCGCGTGGTCAGACCGGTCAGCAGCTGCTGCTCGGTGCTTACTCGGCACTGTCTCGCCAAATCAAGAACGGCACGGTGAACATGTTCAACCGTCGTGAGATGCTTGACCTGGTTGTTGTTGACGGTGCGGCCAAGGGGATTACCTGCCGCAACCTGATGACCGGCGAAATCGAGTCCTACTGGGGTGATGCTGTTGTTCTGGCCTCCGGTGGTTACGTCAACGTCTTCTATCTGTCGACGATGGCAATGGGCGCATCCGTAACAGCGGCCTGGCGTTCGGTTAAAAAGGGTGCCTTCATGGCGAACCCCTGTTACACCCAAATTCATCCGACCTGTATCCCCCAGCATGGTACCCACCAGTCCAAACTGACCCTGATGTCGGAGTCGTTGCGGAATGATGGTCGTATCTGGGTACCGAAGGATGAAAAAGATTGCGATAAGCATCCGAACGATGTTCCGGTGGAAGATCGTGATTACTACCTCGAGCGCAAGTATCCCTCCTTCGGTAACCTCGCTCCACGCGATATCTCCTCGCGTTCAGCTAAGGAGGCTTGTGATGACGGTCGCGGTGTCGGTGATGGCAAGCGGGGTGTCTACCTTGACTTCAAGGCTGCAATTGAACGAGTGGGGCAGCCGATGATCGAACAGCGTTACGGTAACCTGTTTGAAATGTACGAGAAGATTACTGACGAAGACGGCTACGAGCGTCCCATGCGGATTTATCCCGCACCGCACTATGGTATGGGCGGTCTCTGGGTCGATTACGAATGTCAGAGCAACCTGCCGGGACTCTTCGTCGTCGGTGAAGCGAACTTCTCCGTTCACGGTGCCAATCGCCTTGGTGCTTCCGCACTGATGCAGGGTCTGGCGGATGGTTACTTTGTCCTGCCGTACACCATTGCACCTTACCTGGCTTCGATTACTCCCGGTCAAACCAAGGAAGATCATCCGGAATTCAAGAAATCTGCTGAAGATATTGAAGCTCAGATGGATCACCTGCTGTCGATCAAGGGTAAAAAGACAGTTATGGATATCCACCGAGAGCTTGGAACTGTCATGTGGGAAAATGTTGGTATGGCAAGAAGCAAGGAGAGCCTCGAGCATGCCCTCAAGCGGATTCCTGAAATTCGTGACGAGTTCTGGAACAATGTCAATGTTCCCGGCGATTCCAAGAGCATTAATCAGCAACTGGAAAATGCCTGGCGTGTTGCCGACTTCCTCGAATTCGGCGAAATGCTCGCAACCGATGCGTTGCACCGTGAAGAATCCTGCGGTGGTCACTTCCGGACTGAGCATCAGACTGACGAAGGTGAAGCGATGCGTGACGATGAAAACTTCAGCTACGTTGCTGCATGGGAATTCAAGGGTGCTGGTAAAACTCCTGAGTTGCACAAAGAACCTTTGAAATTTGATAACGTTAAGCTTGCCGTGAGGAGTTATAAATAATGGATCTTACACTGCATGTATGGCGCCAGAAGGGGCCACAAGATAAGGGAAAATTGGTTACATATCCGGCACCGAATGTCGATTCGGATATGTCGTTTCTGGAAATGCTCGACGAAGTCAATGACGAATTGATCAGAAAAGGTGAAGATCCGATCGCTTTTGACCACGATTGTCGCGAGGGGATCTGTGGTATGTGTTCACAGGTCGTAAATGGCCGCCCTCACGGGCATCAGGAAACAACAACCGTTTGTCAGTTACATATGCGACAGTTCAACGATGGTGACGAGATCTTTGTTGAGCCCTGGAGGGCAAAAGCCTTTCCGATTCAAAAAGATTTGATAGTCGACCGTTCTTCGATGGACGTAATTATGCAGGCAGGTGGTTATGTTTCATGCCACACCGGTGGTGTCCCTGACGCGAATACCCATCCGATTCCGAAGGGCTCTGCCGATTACGCCATGGACGCCGCCGAGTGTATCGGTTGTGGTGCTTGTATCGCAGCTTGCCCGAACAGTTCAGCCATGTTGTTCACCAGTGCCAAGGTTGCTCAGCTGGCAGCATTGCCACAGGGTAAACCAGAAGCGCGTAAGCGCGTTCAGGAAATGACCAAGGCAATTCTCGATGAAGGGTTTGGCAACTGTACCAACCATTACGAGTGTGAAGCAGCATGTCCAAAGGGTATCAGTGTCAAGTTCATTGCCAAGCTGAACCGTGAATACCTGAAATCAATGATGCCGGCTTCTACAGATGCATAATTTTTAGTTCAAAATTTTAACTGTTCAGCAATGCCTTGAGGCACCCATTCCAAGGGCCACTTTGCGCCGTCCATGGCCGTTCGACTGTCGCCGT
>LLYT01000049.1 GCA_002049545.1 Deltaproteobacteria bacterium tcs-42
TCGACGATTTCACGCTTACTGGACATTGTCGACTTCTTTAAGGATGCGTTCGCCGATTCTGGGCTTGAGCGCTGCGCGGGTGACCAGGTCTATCCTGGTTCCCAGCAGTTCTTGAAGGCGCTCCTCCAACTGCATGAAGGCAACAAAACCGACCGGTTTTGAAAACAGTACCAGAATGTCCACATCGCTTTGAGCTGTCTGTTCGTTGCGGACATAGGATCCGAAAATCCCAATTTCCGAGACCGCGTAGTTTCTGTGCAGCTCGTCGAGGTGGTTTTTTAGAACCTGTTTTATTTCAGTATTCTTCAGCATGGCAATCCTGAGCAATTACTTGTAAATTCAGTGTTAATAGAAATTTATAGGTGATGTGCGATGGTTTGTCAATCTTCTTGGGAGCGGTGCTCTTAAGGAGTTCAGGCCCTCAATGCTCTTCATAATGGGACCTCTGTCTGCCGAAAAAAAAATAGGGGCGCTCCCCATATTTCACCCATCGCAATGCAGCTGAGGCGTCAACACTTCAAAATTGTATTTTGACAAAGAAAAAGCCCCTGATTTCTCAGGGGCTAATTTCATTTTTGGTACCGAAGGCCGGAATCGAACCGGCACGAGCTGAGCTCATCGGTGTTTGAGACCGACGTGTCTACCAATTCCACCACTTCGGCTTGGGTGCGACGATTATATTGTTCCAGAGTCGTTTGTCAAGTCTCTATCCGTAATAGAAGTGTTTTTAATATCGTCTTCCAGTGATTTCCGCGGTTGACGGTTTGTCCATCGATACTGGAAATCGGGAGTATGTCGATCAATGAATTGGTCAGAAAGATTTCCCCGGCTTGATTCAGTTCAACTCTGGAGAGTTTCCGCTCATCGACCTTGATTCCCAGTTCTGTTGCCGCATTGATGACTTGCTGACGCATGATCCCATCTAGAACCAGTGTCCCGGCAGGGGGGGTGATCAGTCGGTCATCAATCAAGGCAAATAAATTGCTGGTGGTTCCTTCAAGGATATTTTGTTCCTGATCGAAAAACAGTGCTTCGCGTGCGCCGGATTGACGGGCATAGTTGGCAGCGTAGAGGCAATCAGCGTAGTTGCCGCGTTTCATTTGCGGGAGATGGCTGACCGGGTTGCCCCGCTGATTAGGGGCCGTTATGCAGGCTGCTCCGACCCGGCGTTCATCATCGGTTAATTCTGTATATTCTGCAGCGGTTAATACAAACCGACTTTCTTTTGCTGCTGGCCATGCTAATCCCTGAAAGTCTCCCCGACTGAGAGTCAGCCTGATTCGTGAAACCGGAGATTTGAGAGCTGCCGCCATTTGCACGAGGGAGGATGAAATTCTTTGTCGATCGCAGGGGAAATCAAGCAATTGTGCCGATCGCTCTAACCGATCGAGATGTTGTGGCGATAGCAGGATGTTTTGTTGATGTGCTTTGAAGGTTTCAAACAGGGTATCGCCGAACAGAAAACCACCGTCATTGATTGACAAGTTGGCAATTTCATAGGGGATGAAAGTTCCGTTGAGGCAGACGAGCATTTGTTTAGCCTTCCATTTTTTGTAGTAGGGCGCGTAGCGCTTCCCCCTTGTGCAGACATTCCTGCCATTCTTTCTCCGGGATCGAGTCGGCGACAATCCCCGCTCCGGTCTGGTAGGTCAGTCTGTTGCCGATTCGCTGGTAAGTACGAATCAAAATATTCAGATCCATGTTGCCACAGGCACTGATATACCCGGCACTTCCAGTGTAGCTGCCCCTGCCAACCGGTTCAAGCTCGTCAATAATTTCCATGCAACGTTTCTTTGGCACACCGGTAATAGTACCGCCGGGAAATGTCGCTTGCAGTAGATCAAACGGGCCACAATCTCCTCTCAACTTTCCCCGCACGTTGGAGACGATGTGGGTGACGTGGGAGTAGCGTTCCAACACCATCAGTTCGTCAACCTCGATACTGCCCGCTTGACAGACCTTGCCCAGATCGTTCCTTTCCAGATCGAGTAACATAATATGCTCGGCACGTTCTTTGGGGTGGCCGAGGAGTTCATTGTTGAGTTGTTGATCCTCTGGTGGAGTATAGCCGCGTGGCCGGGTCCCGGCAATCGGCCGGGTTTCTGCTAACCCGTCCCGCAATGAAACCAAACGTTCTGGAGAGCTGGAGATAATCTCAATGTCCGAGAATTTCAGCAGGCAGGCAAAGGGGGACGGATTGATATGACGTAAGCGCCGATAGAGCTCGGTTGATGGGCCTTCCACGATCCCATCGAATCGACAAGAAAGATTGACCTGATAAACATCGCCAGCCGAGATATATTCTTTGCCCCGTTCGACCATGGAGATAAATTTTTCCCGGGAGATGATCGGCTCCGGTTGCTGAACCGTCCTCAATGTTCGTGTCGGTAATCCTTCTTGCGATTCCCTTATTGCGGATTCGAAGTTCTTTAAATCGACGCTCGGATCGAGTGATGCGAGGGAGAGCTGGTTGGTTTGATGGTTGTATACTGCGGATATATCAATCCAGCATAGCTGCAGGTCCGGTACCTGTAAATCACGGAGAGATTGCTGTGGCAGATCTTCAATCTGGCTTGCTGAATCATAACCGAAATAGCCAAAGAAACCGCCGGGGAACGGTGTCTCGGAGGATGTTGGTACCGCCCTTTGTTGTAGAATATCGGCCAGGGTTGTCAGTGGCTTTCCGGGTAACTTTGACACACCATCCTGATCAGTGCAAAAAAGGATTCCGTCCTGGAGTCGATAACGTTCCTGGCAGCGCAGGGGGACAATGGAGTAACGACCCGTTTTCGGCAGAGGATTCAGCGATTCGAGAAAGCCGGGTCCATCTGGGCAGAAATGGAGATAGAGCGCCAGTGGATCAAAATGTGGGAGGCTAAAGCTGTGGGTAGAAGCTGCCATGAATAATGACCCTTGATGGCGTTGCGAAAAGTCCGCTCTACGGCGTTACGCTGTTTTTTCAGGACCTTGACCTGCAAGATGCAGGTCTTCACCCCCCTGAAAAACCACCAGGCCTTGCAGGACGAAATTTTTGCATGGCCAGCCAATGCTTTTTTGCGAGTGCATCACCCTTGACAAAACGTAACTATTCACCACCGCTACTGATCGGGGCTTGTGGTACCCATGGAAAGGGCGTCTGTCGCCACGGACGGCGACAGTCGAACGGCCATGGACGGCGCAAAGTGGCCCTTGGAATGGGTGCCTCAAGGCATTGCTGAACAGTTACGACAAAACAAGGGTTAGCCGATACCAGCTAACCCTTGATTGTTTTTGGTGGAGCTACGCGGGATCGAACCGCGGACCTTTTGACTGCCAGTCAAACGCTCTCCCAACTGAGCTACAGCCCCTTGACAGGTGGGCGATTTATAGCAAAATCGAACTTCAAGTGTCAATAAGAAAAACTAAATCTCTATAGTTGTCCATTTATCAAATGTCGTGGTAAGCTTCTGTGCGAAAAATCTCAAAATCTTCCACACGCACCGGCAGTCTCTCTGATTATAGTGAGTGGGCTGCTAGAAGAGGATGACTATGAGCGGGCAACAGGATCTGCTACGAACTTTACCGGCAATTGATCGAGTTTTACGTGAGGAACCATTGCGGAGCTTGTCTCATCAGTTACCGCAGGAGACTTTATCTCATTCGGTTCAGGAACTGATTGCGTCGTTGCGTCAGGAAATTATTGAAACCGGTCAAACTGTCCCCCCTGAACGGCTCCATCCGGCAAATATTGCTGCCGTTGCAGCTCAAAAATGTCGTCAGTTGCTGCAGCCATCCCTGCGTAAAGTGATCAATGCGACCGGGACTCTTTTACATACCAATCTGGGACGGGCTCCCCTTTCTTCACAATCTTTACGTGCCATCAATGATGTTGCGGCGGGTTATTCCAACCTCGAATTTGAACTCGATAGCGGCTGCCGTGGCGAACGCTTTTCTCACGTCGAAAGTTTGTTGACCCAGTTAACCGGAGCCGAAGCGGCACTGGTGGTCAACAATAATTCCGGGGCGGTTCTGCTGGCATTGACGGCTTTGGGGAAAGGGCGTGAGGCGATTGTATCACGCGGTGAGCTGGTCGAAATTGGTGGCGCATTCAGGATTCCAGAGGTGATGGAGGCTGGCGGGGTGATTTTGCGGGAAGTTGGCTCTTCAAACCGCACCCACCGGCACGATTACCAGCAGGCAATCAATGAAAATACGGCCTTGCTGCTTAAAGTCCACACCAGTAATTATCGGATTGTCGGTTTTACTAAAGATGTGCCGGCAAGAGAACTGCTGCCACTTGCCCGGGAGAACGATCTGATTCTTATGGAGGATCTTGGGAGTGGATTGTTGTTTGATCTCAGCAGCTATGGACTGGAGAGGGAACCAACTGTCCCGGAAGTGGTTAACGCCGGGGTCGATGTGATTACTTTCAGTGGGGATAAGTTGCTCGGCGGGCCACAGGCCGGGATGATTGTCGGACGTGCTGACCTGATCAAAAAAATCGGCAAACATCCACTGGCCCGGGCGTTACGGATTGACAAATTAACTCTGGCCGCCCTTGAATCGACGTTACGCCTCTATTTACAGCCAGAACAGGCATTGCATGAATTGCCGGTTTTAAAAATGTTCGCAGCTGGTCGTGAGCAACAGAAACAACGTTGCCAGTGGTTGTTTGAGCGACTCGAAGCTGAATCGTTGGCGGCAGAAATCAAGTTGATAGACGATGTTTCGCGGGTTGGAGGCGGGGCCATGCCACTGACCGAATTGTCGGACTGGGCCGTTGAGATCAACCCGCTGGAACGTCGGACTGCCGATATAGCGAAACAGTTGCGGACTTTTTCTCCGGCGGTTGTGGCTCGGGTGCAGAATGATCGGTTGCTGGTTAATTTACGGGCTGTGTTCGAGGAAGAAGAAGCTTTACTTGCACAGATTTTGCTAGCAGTACTGAAAAAAGAGGGTTAACCAGTGGCAGCTCAGAAACACTTTATTATCGGAACCGCCGGGCATGTTGATCACGGTAAATCTGCCCTGATTCGTGCTTTGACCGGGGTAGAGACTGATCGATTAGGTGAGGAAAGAGAACGGGGAATCTCTATTGAACTAGGTTTCGCCTCACTTGACCTGGGGGATGGACAGATTGCCGGAGTTGTTGATGTCCCCGGGCACGAAAAGTTTATCCCGCAAATGCTCAGTGGTATTGCCGGGATTGATCTTGTTCTGCTGGTGATTGATGCCAATGAAGGGGTGATGCCGCAGACTCGTGAACATCTGCAGATCATGCAACTGCTGCAGTTGAAAAAGGGGATCCTGGTCCTTTCAAAATGTGATCTGGTTGAACCGGACTGGCTCGATATCGTCGAAGAAGAAATTCGCGAGCAGGTCAGCGGAACTTTTTTAGAGAAAGCACCTTGCTGCAGGGTTTCTGCAGTCACTGGAGAAGGCTTGACTGATTTGATGGATCTCATCGGTGAGCAATTGAATCAGGTTTCAGCTCGCGATTCAGGCGGCGCGGTGCGCTTGCCGGTTGACCGTTGTTTCAGTATCAGCGGTTTTGGAACCGTGGTAACCGGAACGCTTAATAGCGGTCAGATCAAACCCGGTGACACACTGGAAATTTTACCTGCAAGCGTCGTTGCCCGGGTTCGTGAAGCGCAGGTTCACGATAAGCAGGCCTCGACAGTTTTTGCCGGACAGCGGGTGGCATTGAATCTTTCGGGAGTAGCTCGTGAGCAGGTGCCACGTGGATCGATTATCGGGACGCCGGGATTATTCAGGGCGAGCCAGAGGATTGACGTGCGGCTGCAACTGCTTGAGGAAGCTCCACGAGCTCTCAAGTTTCGTGACCCGGTCCATTTCCATCTGGGAACCGGACGCAGTGTTGCCCAAGTGGTTCTGCTTGATCGTGAAGAGATGGCTCCGGGAGATGAAGCCCTGGTACAGCTCACTCTCGATCATCCGTTGCTGGCGCATCGCGGCGATCGTTTTATTATCCGTTCCTATTCTCCCATGGTGACAATTGGTGGAGGGATGGTGATAGATGCCGAACCACAGAAGCACAAACGTTTTCGCAGTGAGGTCATTCAGCGCTTGAGTGACCTTGCTTCGGGCGATCTGGGTTTCTGGCTGCAAAAGCTGGATGAGTTGGAGTTGGCGCGGATCAAGGATCTTGAAAAACAGACAGGCACCGGACGTGGTCAGTTGCTACGGGGGCTGGAACAACTTAAACAAGCGGGACAGGTCGAACTGCTTGCAGAACAATGGGTCATTGCTGATCGAGTGCGAAGCTGGAAACAACAGCTCCCGCAGATTGTCGCAGACTATCAACAGCAACATCATTTACGCCATGGGATTCCCCGTGCTACTTTGCAGTCGCGGCTGGCCGAAAAACTGGCCCCTAAGGGATTTGAAGTTCTGCTGCAATGGGCCCTTGGCAAAAAGCTGATTGTTCTGCATCGTGATTTGATTGCAACGCCGGACTGGCAGCCGCAGCCAACGGCAGAAGAGAGCAAAACTCTGAACAATATCGAGCAGTATTTTCGTAACAGTGGCTTCCAGGTTAAAAATAACCAGGATGTGCTGATCCAGCTGGGATTGGATGGTCTGGATAGCGAAGCTTTTTTCTCCTATCTGGTCCTCGAAGGTTCTCTGGTTCGTTTAAACCAGGAAAGTTCTTTGCATATGGAGAGTTATCGGCAAGCAGAGAAGCTTCTGCTTGAGATCTTTCAGCAGCAGGACACCATGACTCTGGCTGAATTCAGGGATAAATTGGGCAGTGGGCGCAAATTGACTCAGGCGTTACTGGAGTTATTTGATAGTCAAAAATATACTCGCAGAACCGGGGAAAATCGGGTTGCCTGGCAATTGCCGCAAAAAGATCAGATTTAAGGTTCAAGGAAGTTGTGTTGAGTTTTAACTCTTTCACCTTGAACCTGTTATTTAACAGGAATTAATTATGCGTCTGACAGAACTATCGCGCAGCTCTGGTTGAGCGGCAAAAATTGGTCCCGAGACCCTGACTCAGGTTCTGAGTCAGCTCCCACATACTGATCACCCCGATTTATTGTCGCAGGAAATCCCTTTTGCCGATGCGGCTATTTATCGTCTCAACGATTCTGAAGCGTTAGTGCAATCGGTCGACTTCTTCACCCCGGTGGTAGATGATCCCTACCAGTACGGACAAATAGCCGCTGCAAATGCACTTTCTGACCTGTTTGCGGTTGGTGCACGTCCCTTGACCGCCCTGAATCTGGTTTCTTTTCCCGTTGGTTGTTTGGAGGCCGATGTTCTGATCAAGATTCTTCAGGGGGGAGCCGAACGGGTCCATGCCGCTGGTGCGGTGGTTGCCGGTGGGCACTCGATCGAGGACGATGAACCGAAGTACGGTCTGAGTGTGACGGGTATCGTCGATCCGCGAAAGATGGTGACGACGTGCGGGTGTCGCCCCGGGGATCAAATCTATTTAACCAAACCCCTGGGAACCGGATTGCTGACAACGGCTTTAAAAGGTGAGTTGCTTGCAGAAGCTGATATGTCTGTCGCCATTGAGGGGATGGCAACGCTGAATAGAGCCGCTGCCGAAGTGATGATGGCAGTTGGCGTCTCTGCGTGCACCGATATTACCGGTTTCGGACTGATCGGCCATGCTTCCGAAATGGCGCAGGCCAGTGGTGTCGGGATCAAAATCTTTATCCATGATCTTCCCGCCTATCCGCGGGCACTTGAGATGGCAGAAATGGGGTTGGTGCCGGCCGGTTCTCACCGCAATCGCGATTTTTATTTTCATTGCCTGGACGGGCACGAACACTGTGATCCACTGTCCATCGATTTACTCAGTGATGCGCAAACTTCCGGCGGGTTGTTGATTGCTGTCGTAAGAGAAAAAGCTCAATTGTTGGAACAGTCTCTGGTCGAAAGGTCTGTCCCGGTCCATCTGGTGGGAGAAGTTGTCTCCGGTTCCAGTGGACGTTTGCTGCTGGAGGGTTGATGATTTTCGGTCTGGGCCTTTGGGAACTGCTGCTGCTCGGCGTTATTATTGTCGCTATCTTCGGCTTGAACCGGGTGCCGCATATCGCCCGCAACGCAGGGCGGGTTTATGGACTGAGGCAACGTTTGAAGCGGCAATACCCCTGGTTGAGCAGGGTTCCCTGGCTGTCCCGGTTTTTTCGTTGAAGCCAAAGCCACCTGCTTCGATTGATACAGTTCTTGTTTGTTCACCAGATCCTACGGTGTTTAAAACTGTGTCGGACCGTATTGTTTTGCATTTCGCTTTGGCCTACGATTTCTGTTACAAACCCTCCATCTGCAACGAAATTTCTTTCAGTAAAGGGCGGTTGATGACATTGTCCGGGGTTTTTGGCAAGAATTTGGTCAGGCGGATCGCATCGGGAAGGGCGAGCTCGCCACTTTCCTCAATGATATGTTCTTTGATGGCCTGCAGCGAATCAGCATTGTGGCTTTCATCCTTATAGGAATGTAAAACACAGAAAGCCAGCAACATATAGCCATAGGTCGGATGGTCAATAAAGACCACAGCGCACTCTTTGACCCGATCGTGGTTGAGAATGGTCGCTTCCACTTCATCAATTTTGCGATTGCCGGCTCCGATACTCAGTGCAATATCGGATCGACCGGTCAAAATGTAACTGCCATCCTGTACGGCGATCGCTTCATCACCGGTGGAGTAATATTGTTTCTCTTTGAACTTGTCCCAGTAAATCGAGCGATAGGTCTTGGTGTCTCCATACAGGTCGCTACAGATAGATGGCAAGGGGCTGGTGAGAACCATAAATCCCGGCTCATCACAGGCATCAATCGTCTCACCTTTTTTAGTAACCAGACGACATTTGACTCCGGGAAGAGGGCGTAACCGGGTATTCTGCTTGCTCCCCACTGTTCCGGGAACATTAGCCATCAGTCCGCCGCCCGACTCGGTTTGCCCCCAGATATTGATCAGTGGAATTTTGCCTTCTTTAGGCAGAGTGTGTAAAACCCAATGATAAAGATCCGCTTTGATTTCTCCACCACCGCAGCCGATAAGGCGCAATGAGTTAGCCGATTTAGCTTCATAGCGACGGCTGTTTTTGGCCCGCATTACGCTGCGCAACAATGCTGGATTACTGAACATCCGGGTGATATGGAATCGATCCAGAAAATCAAAAAAGAGGGCGGTGTTTTCGTAAGTGATACTTCCTTCGTAGATGAAAACGGTACTCCCCAGAGAGAGGGGGCCGTAAATCCCATAGGTGTGACCGGTAATCCAGGCCAGATCGGCAGTACACCAGAAAATGTCGCGATCATCCATATCAAACAACAGCTCAGTCGTAAACTGAGCCCACATGAGAAAACCTGCAGCATTGTGGACAACCGCCTTGGGGGTTTTGGTTTTGGATGAAGTGTAGAGCATAAACAGGGGATCGTTGGCTGCACGGACAGTGTCAACCTTGGCCCCCTTGGAAAAATTTTCATCGGTGACCAGATCCTGATACCAGAGATCCCGGTGGGGTTGCATGTGGACCCGTTCCCCGGTTCGCTCGATAACGATACAGTGCTTTATTTTATAATCGATTCTATCCAGTGCATCGTTCACTTTTTCTTTCAGTATATGTGCGGTCTGTGGACAGCTGTCAGCAGTGATAACATATTTAGCTTTGCAATCCTGGAGTCGCTCAGCCAATGATTCTGAAGAGTGGGCAATGTGATAGATGATATGGACTGCACCAATCTGCGCACAAGCCAGCATGGTGACAATGGTTTCTGGCAGGTTCGGGGTAAATATAAGGACATTATCCCCCTTCTGCACCCCGAGATTCAGCAATGCCATGGCCAATCGTTCGACCTCATAGGCGAGCATGTGGTAGGTATAGACCCGTTCGCGGCCATCGACTCCGATCCACATCAGCGCGGCCTTGTTCCGTCTGGTGGTGCGCAGATGCTTGCCGATAGTGTTCTGCCAGATGTCTAGTTTGCCACCATTGAACCAGCGGTAAAATGGTGCATTTGAAGAGTCCAGAACCTTCTGGTAGGGGTTTTCCCACTGCAGGTATTTCTGTGCCAGGGTAGCAACGAGTTCATTGGTTTCCAGCGCTAGCAGATCTTCATATTCTTCAACCGATATAATCTTCCGATCATAGTGACAAACGGGTTCAGGCATGGGTTATGACTCCTTTATGCGCATTTTATCCTGAGCACGAAACAGATCCCCTACGGTTTTGTGAGAAGGGGGTAACTCCTTCATGATCTTGACGAAGACCTTGGCGGTAGCAACCACATCTCCTAAAGCTGTATGGCGCTGATCACACTCAACACAGTAATGTTCCAGCAAGTGTTCCAGTGGTTGATGAGCCTGATCCTGGTGAGCCATCTGATAAAGAAACATGGTATCGAGCCAGACCGTGTTGGTGATGCCCACATTGTAAAGTTCTTTCAGGTGGCGGTGCAGCATACGGATATCAAAATTGATATGGTGACCAACGATCACGCTATCACCGACAAACTGTAGAAACTCAGGGAGAACCTCACCAATGACCGGCTTGTCATCGAACATGGAATCAACCATGCCGTGAAATTCAGTTGATAGTGGAGGAATGGGGATGGGTGGCCTGGTGTAGGCTTCAAAAATTTTGGTAATTTTCCCTTTTTTCAACTTGACGGCACCAATATTGATAATGACATCTTTGACCATGTCGAGACCGGTTGTTTCCAGATCGAGAACGCAGTAGCTGGTGTCGTGTATTTTTTGTTTGAGTACCGAGCGATCTTCAATCCGGCTACAGCTATCGATTACATAGTCGAGCAGGGGATCGCCGCTGCTCTCTTTTTTCGTAGTGGATAATCCTTTGAAAATTGATTTTAACATCGAGTCCTCTGTCACTCCTGAAGGTTCGACAAGACTTAATAGGCCACTTTTGCAAAAGGTGATTGTGAGGCTGCAGCCAGAGCGTCAGCCAGAGTGTATATTTCATGAGCTTCGAGAAGGGGAATCAGCTTGACCAGAACTTCACCGGTGACGATCGCATCACCAAGGGCGGTATGGCGACCAACGATCGTGACATTCAAGCGTTCTGCCAAACCATCCAGGGAGTGGGAATCCTGATTTGGATGGATAATTGATGAAAGCAACAGTGTGTCAAGAACCGGATTGTCGAAAATGATGCCGGTTTTTTCTTCCTGTAGCTGCAGAAAACGCATATCAAATGCGGCGTTGTGGGCAACCAGTACTGAGTTTTCGGCAAAGGTATGAAAGTGGGGCAGAACTTTGTCGATCGTTGGCTGGCCTTGGAGTAGTGATGGCTGGATACCATGAATGGCAACCGATTCCCGTGGTACCAAACGTCTGGGGTCAACAAGTTGGTCAATAACTTCATGATAAAGGAGTTGACCGTTGACAATGCGGATTGCTCCCAGCTGGACGATTTCATCCCCTTTTGATGGGTTTAACCCGGTTGTCTCGGTGTCAAATACAACATAAGTCAGCTTACGCAGAGGTATTTGAACCAGCTCTTTCCAGTCGCCACGATTGAAGAGATCAAATTCATAAGATATCGGGCGGTGTTCAATTTCACTTTGTATGGCCAGACGGCGATCCTCATCAACGGGGGGCAAGGTAATCATGACCCCGGAATATTCCCCTTCAGAGCCAGATATCGGGGTAATTTTTCCCGCAAGATTGTCGATCGTATCTTTAAAATTAAGCAGGTTACCTTTTGAATCTGTGATCAGGGGAGTTGATTGCCAGGTGTCGAGCAGCTCCATATCGGCACTTGCTTTGGGCCAGGCAATAACCAGTTCTGAACCCGCTGCGTCGTTGGCCGTCAAGGTGAGCAGTAGTTCCTGAATATTGCCATGGGTGTTGAGTAATCCGGCTAGATGGGAAACGGCCTGAACCATCGAATAACTATCAAGCTCCAACCAGACACCTTTGGGGGCCAGAGGGGTCACATTGATAGAAAAACGTTCGGTGATATTGTTGCTGATAATGTCGAGCAGATTATGGGCCAGAATATTCTCATTTTTGCTCAGCGCATGCAAATGGAGTGCATAATTGGCTCTCGCTTCACTTGCCATGCTCTGTAGCGATTGGGATGCATAATCAATTTTTTTTCTGTAATTATACAACTCTTCCTGATCAAGAGTTGGTCGCCCCAGAATATTGGTAATTGAATCACGGATGTCTTCGAGGTCTTTCTGCTGCTCATCAATCAAGGATTGAATCAGCATGTCACGGCGACTGTCAGATTCAATCTGATGGGTCATATCCTCCAAGGTGAGAACATATCCGGATATCGTCTTGATCTTGTCCTGCTCGGTAAAAACGGGTGCCATGTTGACGCGTAAGCAGAGCCCCGAGTGCAGGTTCATCATGGAGTTGTTGACCATTTTTGTCCGACCCGACATGTGGCACTTGTGCAACATTTCCAGTCCATGGACAATCGGGTCGCGATCAAGGATGCTGAAGATTGAACGTCCCAGACCGAGTATGCCTTGAGTTTGAGATTCTGTCGTTGCCTGATTATCTTTGAATAATTTCTGCGCTTGTTGGTTGTAAAGCAAAATCTGTCCATCGGTATTGCAAACGACAACTCCGTGTGGAAGTTCTGACATCAGAGCCGCGAGTCGAGTGCGTTCTTCATCCAGAATTGCTTGTGAGGCAGCGATTTTTCCAGCAACGTCTTTTTGTAAACTGGCAAAAGCATCCGCGGATTGATTGATGATTTCTGACAGGTATTGAATCTCTTTTGACGCATTTCTGATTTGAGCTCGGTGTTCCGGATTGACAGATGAAATTATCCTTGCGCTTTCAGCAAGTTTGAGAATGGGGGTTATGTAATCATTGAATAAAAGATTAATCAGCGCCCCGATGATAAACAGGATGGTGATTGTGCCGAGGAGGGGGAAAGGGGTCAGTTTGCTGAGCATTTCACTCAAAGCCGCCTGCTGGGCTTCGTTGATACTGGCCCAGGAACCAATCAGGCTAGCGACAATAATGCTGATGATTGCAAAATAGATGGCACTGAGAAAAATCCAGTATTTAAAGCTCGGTTTCACGTAACTAATATCCTGTATTTATGCAAATATGGTAAGAATCACCACGATCTGACAGTTACATAAATTAGCCGTTTCCTGTTCTCATGAAGGTTTAGAACAAATATATGACAAAATAGTACATATGGCAAACATTGTTGTATTTTTATCAAGGATCATTTTCTTTTTAACCAAAAAGCCGTTGCGCAAGGGGCACAACGGCTTTTTGGAGCAGGTATGATTGAGAGCTCTGAAAAACTAGGCGGTGAGGCGTTGAAGAGCCTCAAGGTATTTTTCGCCGGTTTTACGAACAATTTCTTTTGGTAATTTTGGAGCAGGGGCTTGTTTGCCCCAATCAAGTGTTTCGAGGTAGTCACGTAAAAATTGTTTATCGAAACTGGGTTGTGGTCCACCCGGCTGGTAGTGATCTTTAGGCCAGAATCGAGATGAATCGGGGGTCAGGGCTTCATCGATCCAGATCAATTGTCCATCCAGTATGCCGAATTCGAACTTGGTATCAGCAATAATGAGTCCTTTCTGGTCGGCAAGAGTTCGGGCACGCTCGTAAATTTTAATACTGATGTCACTGATTTGCTCAGCGATATCCTGTCCACAAAGTTCTACTGTCTGTGCAAAAGAGATATTTTCATCGTGCTCACCAAGCTCTGCTTTCGTGGAAGGGGTGAACAGGGTTTTGGGGAGTTTGTCGCTTTGAGCCAGTCCGGTTGGTAGTGGAATGCTGCAGACGGAGCCGAACTGCTGGTACTCCTTCCAGCCACTGCCCGACAGGTAGCCACGAACAATACACTCGACCGGGAGTGGTTGCGCCTTCTTTGTCAGCATGCTGCGACCTTCCAGTTGATCCCGATATTGGTGGGTAATCGCCGGGAAATCGTCAACATCTGTGGAAATCAGGTGGTGGGGGATGATGTCGGTCATCTGTTCGAACCAGAATTTTGAAATCTGGGTCAGGACATACCCTTTTTGTGGGATACCTTCATCCATGATAACGTCAAAGGCAGAGATGCGATCACTGGTAACAATCAGCAGGTGCTCCCCGAGGTCGTATATATCCCTGACCTTGCCACGGTTGAGCAGTTTCAGTTCAGGGCAGTCAGTTTGTGTAATAATTGGTGTCATGATTGGTCGCTCCCATTTTCAAAAGTGCCGATTAATTCTGGAACCATGATTTCAACTTTGGCCTGCTGCAATAAGTTGTTTAGCTTTTCAGCAACGATCTGTCCCTTTTTTTCTTCGAGTAAGCGATTTTTCAGCTGCTCACGATCGGGACTGCTTAAGGCTGCAAAGTCTGCGATTTCAGATTTTTTCAGACTGGCAACCAAGTACTTATTGTCAATGGTATAAACTTTCGTCGTGACAGGAGCTGCTTCGGTCAAGGAAAAAGCTTCCTCAGTGAGTTCTTGTGAGGTGCCAATGCGTGGAATAAAAGAACCAAGGCTGCGACTGAATTCTCCCGATTCTTCAACGGTGAGTTTCAAACTTTTAGCAGCGGTTGTCAGGCTGTTTTTGTCGCTGGCTTGTGTTAGCAGCTTATCGGCCAATTCTTTAGCCAGAGATTGTGCTTGAGCGATCCGATAATCTTGTTCAACTGCCGATTTAACTTTGGCGAGTTCCGGGAGATGGCTTGCCTGCCGCTCCTTCAGGGTGAAGAGAAAGACCCCTTGAGTCGTTTGTACGGGGCGTGCCAGCACACCAGCTTTCAATGTAAGGGCAGCCTGGCTGATAGCGGCAACTCTTCCGATTCCATCAATTGCCGCATCTGCAGAGAAAAATCCTGTTTCTTTAATCCCCAGATCATTGTCGGTGGCGGCAGTTTCCAGATCCCCGGTTTTACGATTGATGTTGTAGGCATCCATCGCTTTTTCGTAGGCCAACTGGCGTGATTTTTCCAATTTTAGTCCCGCTTTGACCTCTGCTATAGCATCAACAAGAGGTTTTACCCCTGGTTCGGTGTACTCTTCAACCTTGATAATGTGGAAACCAAAGGGAGTGCGAACAACTTCACTCATTTGACCGGGGCGCAGGGCGAAGACGGCATCTTCAAATTCACCAACCATGACGCCACGCCCGAATGTGCCGAGATCTCCCCCTTGTGCTGCATTGCTTTTATCGTCGGAGTGGCTTCTGGCAACCTGTGCGAAATCGGCTCCACCCTTTAGCTGCTTCAGGAGTTCGTTGGCCAGTTCTTGTCTCTTCTGGATGGTTTCGGCGGCTGCATCTTGTGGGACGCTGAGTAGGATATGAGCTGCTTTGACCTGTTCTTTGATCTCATACTGGTCCAGATTGCGATGGTAGTAACGTTGTAAATCATCGTCGCTTGCAACTCCAACCTGATTCTCGTAACGAGCCGGGTCGAACTGCAAGTAACGCAGGGAGACTTTCTCCGGAATCCTGAAATTCTCTATGTTCTGCTCAAAGAATGACTTCAGGCTGTCATCGGTGACCTTGACCTTGGATTCAACCAGTTCTGGTGTCAGCCAGACATAATTCAAGTTGATTTTGTCATTTTCCTGATGAAAGGCCGCTTTGAGTTCTTCCTCACTGACGCTGGCATTCTGCTGTAGTTTGGCGCGTACCTTCTGGGTCAATAATTGTCTGCGCTGGCTCATTTCAAATTGTTCGGAGCTCATGCGTTGGTAATTAAGAACCTCCAGGTAGCGATCCCGGTTAAATTCACCGCCAACCTGGAACGCATCGTACTGTGCAATACTGTCGATTAATTCTTCTTTGGTCACATCAAGATCAAGTTGAAGTGCCTGTTGAATCAGGAGAGCTTCTTCAATCAGTTGCTGCAGTGCTTGCTTGGGCAGGTTAAGTTGTTTTTCCAGTTTGGCGTCGAAGTTGCCCTGGTAAATGTTCTGATAAAGGTTATAGAGATTACTATAGCTACTTTGAAATGCAGCATAGCTGATTTCGTCACCATTGACGCGGGCAGCAACATCACCACTCTGGTTTGCGCGCTGGTCGGATGGTGATGTGAGCATGGAGTAGCCGATAACAAAACTTAAAATGATCACGCCGAAGGCAATTTTGATCAAGACCGACTTTTGTTTTGACCTAACAAATTGAAGCATTACAGAAAAACTCCTCATCAAGTTTTTGGTTGATTAAAGACAAAAAACAGGGTCGCATGGTAGACCAGCAATTTGCAGAAAAGCAATCATTTTTTACCAGCTTAACGCTTGCTTAAAAATAGTGGCTTTGCTAGAGTAGCCAGGCTTTTGAGCATAACTTCAACTCGATATTTAAAGTCGCTTGCGGCGTTGACAGGATTGTGTATGTTTAATATTTTTGATGCTGTATGGGGAATGTTTTCCAATGACCTTGCGATCGATCTGGGAACGGCCAATACCCTTGTTTATATAAAAGGGAAGGGGGTTGTTGTTAGTGAGCCTTCGGTTGTTGCGGTTAAAACCGGTTCGGCAGGGCAGCGTAAGGTGTTGGCTGTGGGGAAAGACGCCAAGGAGATGTTGGGGTGTACCCCCGGGAGTATCGTTGCTATCCGTCCGATGAAGGATGGTGTGATTGCCGATTTTGACCATACCGAGGAGATGCTGCGATATTTTATCCGCAAAGTCCATAATCGCAAAAATCTGATCCGTCCACGGATTGTCATCTGTGTCCCTTCGGGAATTACCCAGGTTGAGAAACGCGCGGTTCGTGAATCTGCCGAATCGGCTGGGGCTCGTGAAGTTTACCTGATTGAGGAGCCGATGGCTGCTGCAATTGGTGCGGGTCTTCCAGTCACTGAAGCCTCGGGTAACATGATTGTCGATATCGGTGGTGGAACAACAGAGGTTGCTGTTATTTCACTTGCCGGGGTTGTTTATGCGCAGAGTGTAAGAGTCGGCGGTGATAAGCTGGATGAAGCTATTGTCCAGTATATGAAACGTAAATACAACTTGTTGATCGGCGAACGGACTGCTGAAGCAGTCAAGATTGGTATCGGCAGCGCCTATTCTGATGGAGATGACGCGGTTTCTATGGACATAAAGGGGCGTGATTTGGTCAGCGGTGTTCCTAAAACCATGGAAATTAACTCGGATGAGATCCGTGAAGCGATGATGGAGACAATCAATACCATTATTGAGGCGGTTAGAATCTCTCTTGAGCGGACTCCACCAGAGTTGGCAGCAGATATTGTTGACAGAGGGATTGTCCTGGCTGGTGGTGGTGCCTATCTGAAAAATCTGGATGCTCTGCTGCGCGAGGAGACCGGGTTGCCGGTCGCAGTTGCCGAAGAACCATTGTCCTGTGTTGTATTAGGTTCAGGAGCAATTCTGGGCCAATTGGATCTACTCAAGCAAGTCGCTATCTCTTCCTGATAGCAAATATAGATCTGATAATATTGGTGCTATTTCTTCAGGGAGGGTCGGTCGATCCTCCCTTTTCGGCTTTGTTGCCCTGATTGATTTTTATTTTATTTCAGGATCTGCTTGGAGCAGTCAGTGCGTGAGCTGTTAAGACGCTATCGATTTTTTTGGTTGGCTATCATACTGCTGCTGGCAACAGTGATCCTCTATTCCTATAATCTCCGCCAGAAAACTGCAACCACCTTTTTTGAACGTGCTGTTCTCACCTTTGCCGCACCTTTCCAAACCAGCATCGATGGTATAGCTGATAATCTGACCGATATCTGGGGGAACTACCTCTGGCTGGTCGATACCCGGCAACGCAACCTTGAACTTGAACAGGAAAATCGGCAACTGCACTCGCAATTGGCACAGGTTGAAGAGGCGTCTCTGCAGAATGAACGCTTGCGCAAGCTGCTGGCTTTTGTCGATGAGCTGGACCGCCCGGCTCTGCCAGCTCAAGTTATTGGCGAGGACGCCAGTAACTGGGCGCGAACAATCGTTATCGATAAGGGAATCCAGAACGGATTGCAAAACGGTCTGCCCGTCGTCGCTGCCCAGGGAGTCGTCGGCAGGATTATAAAGATTGGACCAGCCAGCTCACGGGTTCTTTTGGTGACAGATGCCTCTTCTGCGATTGCAGCCTTGATTCAGCGAACGCGAACTCGCGGGGTTGCCCGGGGGCGAGGTGCCGATTTGTCCATCGACTACGCTCTGCGTGATGCCGATGTCCAGGTGGGGGATCTGCTTGTGACTTCGGGGATGGGGGGGATTTTCCCCAAAGGATTGCCGCTCGGGTTGATTGAATCTGTTGAAAAAGATCAATTTGGTCTGTTCCAACAGGTTAAAGCCTCCCCGACTATTGATTTTTCCCTTCTTGAGGAAGTTATGGTGATTGTCGGGGAAGACCGATGAAAGGTTTAAGCCTGTTTATTTTGACTGGAATAATATTTGTGCTGTTACAGAGCAGCGTTCTGCCGTTATTGTTTTCCCCGAATTGGCGACCCAATTTGATCCTGATTCTGGTTCTCTATCTGGGGTTGAGTGAGGAATTATCCCGTGCGCTGATCGTCGGATTGTTGCTCGGAGCCATTCAGGACAGTTTTTGTAGCTCCAGTCTTGGCTTGTATGTCTCTGTCTACACGGTCATCGTACTGCTGACACGGTTGCTTTCTGAGCAACTTAATATTGAAAGCCCACCCTTGTTACTGTTGTTGATTGCTGGAGGGACGTTAGTGCAAAACCTGCTGGTTGGTTTGTATCTGACTATTCTCGCCGATGGTTCTCCGGTGTTATTTATTTTACTGCCTGCCATACCACAGCAGCTCCTGACAAATATGATTTTTGCAACAATCCTGTTGTCCCTTTTTCTGCGCATTAAACGCCTGTTTGGTTATCGTCCCGGCCTTGCCGGACTTTTCTACCAGAGTAAACATCATGGCAATTGATCTTAAATGGAAAGAGCTGCCAGCTGTCCAGAGACGTTTTTTGTTTTATTCTGCCGCTGCAACTATCGTGTTCTTTCTGCTGTTGCTACGCCTCTGGTATCTGCAAGTTATTATTTACGCAGACCTTCAAGAACGTTCTACTAGTAATCGTACCCGGGTTTTGTCACTGGATGCCCCACGTGGTCCGATCTTTGATCGGAACGGAGCGTTACTGGTTGATAATCGTCCTGCATTCCGGATTTCTGTCATGCGCCAGGAGGTTGAAGATCGTTCCCTGCTGTTTGAACGACTCTCACCGTTGCTGGATACTGAAATTTCCGAACTGGAAGGACGTTGGCAGGAGGGGCAGAGGTTTCCGATTTATCGTCCGGTTCCGTTGGCCGAAGATGTCAGTCGGGAGATCATGGAGAGAGTTCAGGAACATGGTATTGATTTACCGGGAGTGCTGGTCGAAGTTCGCCCGGTTCGCGATTATCTTGAACATGGGTCAGCGGCCCATCTGATTGGGTATCTTGGTGAAGTTACCGAAGCAGAACTGCAGAGTGAAGATTTTAACCAGTACCGTGGCGGCGACTTTGTTGGTAAAACTGCCCTTGAACGAACCTTTGATCCCTATCTGCGGGGAGACAAGGGGCAACGTTTGGTTGAAGTTGATGTTCAGGGAAAGTTGTTGCGACAATTACAGGTGGAGCCTTCAAGCCCGGGGAACAAGATTTATCTGACCCTTGATCGTGAGTTGCAGCGTGCTGCTGATGAAGCTTTTGGTTCTCAATCTGGTGCGGCAATTGCCCTGGATGTTAAGACCGGAGAGGTTCTGGCTATGGCAAGCCGACCAACGTTCAACCCGGCATTATTTGCCAAAGGGATCGCTGGAGATGAGTGGCTTGCCCTGGCGAAAGATGATCGCCATCCGCTACAGAATAAAGTCATTTCAGGGCAATATCCGCCGGGTTCGACATTCAAGATGATTGTGGCATTGGCGGCATTGCGTGAGGGAATTACAGATATTAATAGAAGTATCGATTGTGAAGGAGATTTTGTCGTAGGCGGCTCCCGTTATCGCTGCTGGAAGAAAAAAGGGCATGGTCCGACCGATTTAAAAAAAGCACTGCGTGAGAGCTGTGATGTCTGGTTTTATCGGGTTGGTCTGGAGCTGGGGATTGATAAATTATCTGCTGCAGCCAAAGAGTTCGGGCTTGGAGCTCCGGTTGGATACCCCCTTCCGGGAGAACGTTCAGGCCTTATCCCTTCTCAGGAATGGAAGCACAAACACTATAACAAATCATGGTACGCAGGTGAGACGGTTATCACTTCAATCGGACAGGGTTTTGTCCTGGCCACTCCAATGCAGTTAGTGGTGATGATGGCTGCCATAGCAAATGAAGGTAAGGTGTTAAAGCCCCAGGTTGTCCGGCAGGTTGAGGACTGGGAAGGAAATTTATTATTACAGTCTGAGCGAGAAATTGTTCGTCAAATCAGTTATTCAGAAAAAAACTGGAAACTGGTTAAGGATGGTTTGCTTGCTGTGGTCAATGCGCCACATGGGACTGGCCATGCGGCGCACCTGGAGGATGTTCTGGTGGCCGGGAAAACCGGAACCTCACAGGTCGTTCGGCGTAAGTCGGATGAAGAAGAGGAGCTGGATGAGGACGGGGAGGTCCCATACCGTTTTCGACCACACGCTATGTTTGTCGCTTATGCCCCCGCAGAAGAGCCGGAGATAGCTGTTGCGGTTGTCGTAGAACACGGACAATCGGGAGGACGGGCTGCCGGGCCGGTTGCGAAACAGATTATTCAGCGTTATATGGAGCTGAAAGGTCAGTCGTTACAGGGTGAGGAGGAATGATCAATGTTTGATCGACGTTTGGTATCCAACTTTGATTGGGTGTTGTTGCTGACGGTCATTTTGCTGGCCGGGGTTGGAGTTGTCAACCTCTTCAGTGCGACTGCCAGCTGGAACTCTACAGCCACCCCCCTTTATCTGAAGCAGCTTCTCTGGTTGTCTGGTGGGGTTTTGATCGCACTGACAATCTGTTTGTTTGATTATCGTCATCTGCAACATTTTGCTGTTCTTCTCTATGGTTTAAGTGTCAGTTTGCTGGTTTATGTATTGCTGCTGGGAAAAACCTCCATGGGGGCGACTCGTTGGATCAGCCTTGGATTTTTCAATTTGCAGCCCGGTGAAGTTATTAAAATCGCAATCATACTGCTGTTGGCGCGAATTTTTGCCAAAACAGCAAATCCGTTCGGCTACGGTCTGTTTGAACTCTGGAAGCCGACTCTCTGGTTACTGGTGCCGGTTGTTTTGATACTTAAAGAACCCGATCTGGGAACGGCAATGATGGTTATCTTTATCGCTGTGACGATGTTGCTGTTTGCCGGCGTGAAGCGTGGAACGCTGGTCGGCCTGGGCTTCATCGGGATTTTGGTTGCCGTGGCTGGATGGTTTGGATTGCACGATTATCAACGTGCCAGGATCCGCACCTTTATGAACCCGGAAGCCGATCCTCTGGGGAGCGGCTTCCATATTATCCAATCTAAAATCGCGGTTGGCAGTGGTGGCCTGTTCGGCAAAGGTTTTATCCAGGGGACCCAGTCGCAGCTTTCGTTTCTGCCGGAGCGACATACCGATTTCGCTTTTTCTGTTTTTGCTGAAGAGTGGGGGTTTGTCGGCAGCTTTGCCTTGTTGTTTTTTTATCTGTTTTTAATTGTTTGGGGTCTATATGTTGCCAGACGTGCTGCAGATCGGTTCGGGTTGTTTCTTGCGGTTGGTGTGACAGCAATGATTTTCTGGCATATCATCGTCAACCTGGGGATGGTGATTGGATTGCTCCCGGTTGTTGGTGTGCCGTTACCGCTTTTTTCCTACGGTGGCACCAGTATGGTCACAACAATGATTGGGGTGGGGTTGTTGATGAATGTGAGTATGCGGCGCTTTATGTTTTGAGTTTTAAGGGGATATGGTCGCAGTTACGTGTCCCCGTAAAACGGTTTCGTTGCCTGGAATACCGATGATCCAACCCGGGACCGCGGGGTTACGCCCCGTTCGGCACCTCTATTTCTGGTCCGCCGTTGGCGGATTTACGGAAACGGACAATGGTTTATGCGGGGCGGCAAAAGCTTGCTATGCTCAAACTTTTGCCGCCCTGATCGCATTACCACCATCCATTTCCGGCTGTGTTACACGGGAAATGGTACGGCAAAAACAAAATCCATCGATACTACTATTTATCTATTCAGCAATGGAGCAAAATGAATCTGGATAACTTCAGTGAGTGGCTTGCAGAGGCTTCCCGGAAAATCGGCGCCCATTCGATTGCCTGTATCCGGATGGACAACCCGCTCCTGCGGCAGCGGATTGAAGAAAATAATCTGCGGGTTGCCAACTGGCTGAAGTTGGGGATGCACGGCGAGATGGACTATCTCCAACGGATGTTCGCCGCAAAATCCAATCCATGGCAAACATTTCCGTTGGCAAAATCGGTCATTGTCCTCACTTTCAGTAATCGTTGGGGTGATCCTTTTGCAACACATCCGTTTCCCGCACCTGCAAGTAATGCCCTGCTCGGTTATGTTTCGGCTTATGCCAGAGAGGTCGATTATCACTTGACCGGGCGATCCATGCTCGCCGAATTGACGGGGATGCTCGGTGAAAATATCCATGCCGAAGCAACGGTTGATACCGCTGCCGTCTATGAACGCTTGTTTGCAAGTGTTGCAGGGCTTGGTGTGGTGGGGGACAATTGTCTTTTGCGTGTGCCAGATTCGGGGGATAGTCGGGTTTTTATCGGCTGCCTCTTTGTCGACGCCGAACTTCCGGAGGTCATCCACGAAGTCCCGCTGCCGTTTGCTTGCTCTACCTGTCGTGCATGTGTGACGAACTGTCCGACCGGTGCGATTCAATCGGGCCGGATGATCGATGTACGAAAGTGCATCAGCTATCTGACGATCGAAAAGCGGGGTTGTCTTTCTCACAATGAAGGTCAATCGATTGGTAACTGGTTGTTCGGTTGTGATGATTGCACCATGGTTTGTCCACCGAAAGGAAAGATCGATATGCGCATTCCGGTTGATCTTGAATGGCTACTCAAGACCTCTGCAGCAGAAGTTCGTCGCACCATCAAAGGTAATGCGACCGGGTATGCTGGTGTGACCCAGTTGCGCAAAAACGCTGTGGTGGTGCTGAAAAACATGGCGACTCCGCGTGCGCAGGAATTGCTCCAGTGGGTCGGCGAAAATACCGGGAGTGAGTTGATTCGTCAGCAGATTGATATAGCAGGATGTTGAAAAAGTCCCATCCTGGGCCTTTTCAACTCCGCAAGCCGAAAATGCGATTTCCGTCTTGCTCACAAA
>LLYT01000005.1 GCA_002049545.1 Deltaproteobacteria bacterium tcs-42
CTTCTCCCGCCCGCCTCACGACGTAGCGAGTTACTTACCTCCGGCAACCCCGTTCGATGGGTGCGACGGGGAGGTGCTACCCGGAGTGATAATCCTGATGTTGGCCTCCTATGTCTCTCACGGTTACACAGGGACGGACTGTCACCGTCACTGAGGGAAACGGGCTGCGAGTCGCCCATTACTGAAACAACACCGCCGATTCAAAATTGAAATGTTGGACTTCGTAAGAATCCCCCTTCTCAAGGAGACTGATGGTTACGGTTGTTTCTCCGCTCGAGTATTGAGCATCACCGATATAGGTGATAACTAACTGCTGCCCAACCTCACTCGTTGATTTCTTTTTAAAGTCCATCTCTCCAATACTTTGAAGTTCCCCTATTTTAGACAGTTCCGCCAAAATATTTTTAAGATCTTCCGCCGAAACAGTCTTTAAGACATCTGGAGCCAGGTATTGTTTGACAATTTCGGGATCCCATGTCGAGATTTCAGGTAAAACCTTTTGAATATAAGGAATGGCTGTCCCATCATATTCAGCCGATTGAACCGCCCCGTAGTACAGATATGCTGAAATCCCTACCGTCAAAACAAAAATCACATAAGCAATAAATTTTTTCGCATCTTTTCTCACTGGTGGCGCCTTTTCGAAAGGGTTTTACAAAACTAAATGACCGTCCGAAACTAACCGATTCGAATCATTATGGCAAGGATTCCAAAGGTGTTAACTCTTGGTGAATTTACTTTCTGTACCCGACAGACAAGAAAACAAACTTTTACCTGGAGAATTTTCGTGTAGTTTTCTAAGAGGGGTATTTTAGAATGTCTATTCGCTTAAATCATACCTTTTTCTTATTTTCCAGTCGAATATCGATTCAAAAACTGTCTTCCCCGGAGCCAGTTTTATCTGCCTGACTAGGGTGAGCTTCCCCGCAAATGTCGTTCCAGTGTTCTTCAATGACCGATTCTTGATGTTCAAATATTGGATCAACAAAATCTCTATTGACCTGCTGTAAGCCCTGTCGTACATATAATAGTTTGCTTTATTTGCCATCCTCAACACGTGGATATACGGCAAATTGAATTTTATATTTTTTTTGGATCTGCAGTTCTCTGTTGTATAGAAAAGCCAGAACAATGAGTGAAAACCATATTTCATCTTCATTTTATACATCGACTCGTTGGTTGCGACGGCTGCCTCTCCAGCTTCTCAGCCATTTCAAGATCAGCGATAATACCTTTCTGATTATTCTTGCCGTGGTTGTTGGTCTGCTCGGTGGTTTAGGAAACTACCTGTTCCGCAAGACGATTGAGTTGACCCACTGGGTGGTTGTTGAGCAGAACCTGGAGTTGTTCGATATCTCTCTGGAGCATTGGTCGCCCCAGCGAATTCTGGTGATGTTTCTTCCAGCCCTTGGTGGTTTGTTGATTGTCCCGTTGTGGATGTTGTTTGGCAAGGACCTGAAAGGAGGGTTCTCCGCTTTTCTGGTCAAAGTCAACTTAAAAGGTGCGAAGCTTCCTTTCCGACCACTCTTCACCAAAGGATTGGCCTCCGCCATTACCCTCGGAACTGGGGGGAGTGCTGGTCAGGAAGGACCGATTGCGGTCATTGGTGGAACGATCGGCAGTCAGTTTGGTAAAATGTTCAAAATGAGTGGCGAACGGATCAAAGTTCTGGTGGCATGTGGTGCCGCGGCCGGTGTCGCTGCAACTTTCAATGCTCCACTTGCGGGAGTCTTTTTTGCCACAGAAATTGTCCTGCTCTCCTCTTTCGAAGTCGCCAGCTTTACCTCTATTGTTATTGCCAGCGGCATGGCAACCGTTGTTTCCCGAGCCCTGCTGGGGAATGTTTCAGAGATTGTGACGACACCCTACTTCATGACCAGTTATTGGGAACTCGGGTTGTATGTCCTGCTTGGATTGCTTATTGGTGCTCTGGCCGCCGGATTTATCGACCTCCATTTTAAAATCAAGGACTGGATCGCAGCGATCAAACTTCCCCGTCTGAGCAAGCCGATTCTTGGTGGGCTGCTGGTGGGGATGATTGGCATTGGCTTGCCGCAGGTCTTTGGTAATGGTTATGAGTTTGTCAGTCTGGTTCTGGTCGGCAACCATGCCTGGTATCTTCTGGCACTGCTGGTTTTTGCCAAGATGATTGCGACATCAATCACCCTCGGATCGGGGATGCCGGGAGGACTGTTTGCCCCTTGTCTGTTTCTAGGGGCCATGGCCGGTGGAGCCTACGGCCATGTTCTGGAGGCATTTTTTCCGGCCGCTGACATTTCAGCCGGAGCCTACGCACTGGTCGGAATGGGGGCTTTTCTGGCAGCGGCAACCCATGCTCCAATGACTGCTATTTTTCTGCTGTTTGAGGTCACCGATAGTTATCAGGTTATTGTTCCGATTATGTTGACTTGTGTCATCGGCACCTCTGTCGCTCGCCATTTTAAAAAAGACAGTCTCGAAACAGTGGAATTGAGCCGTCTCGGAATCGATCTGGATGCAGGGAAAGAGCGCAATATCATGAAGGGATTAGCGGTTGGTGAGGTGATGTCCCACCGGGTTAAAACTGTCCCTGAAGATATGACACTGGGGAACTTTGCCAAGTTTATCGAACAGACCCACCACACCAATTTCCCACTGGTTAATGAATTGGGGGAACTGACCGGAATCATTTCGGTTCAGGATTTTATGGGGGTGGTGTTCGAGAAGGAATTGATGGACCTGGTGGTGATCAAAGAGTTGGCAACCAAAGATGTGATCACCGTGCATGCCGAAGAAGATCTGGATACGGCGATGCGTAAAATCGGCTATCGAAATATTGAGCAACTTCCGGTGGTTGATCGCGAAACCCATCGCCAGCTGTATGGCATTATTTCCCGGCGAGATATGGTCTCTGCCTACAACCGTGCGTTGATGACCCGCACCCTGGGGGAAGAGGATGTCTGATTTGCTGAAAGGACTCAATGAGCCACAGCGGCAGGCAGTTCTTCACGAGGATGGCCCGTTGTTGCTGTTGGCTGGAGCCGGGTCAGGAAAAACCCGTGCTTTGACCCATCGGGTTGCCCATCTGATTTGTGAACGCGGTGTTCCTGCCTGGCAGATTATGGCCGTCACTTTTACCAATAAGGCAGCGGCAGAGATGCGCGAGCGCCTTGAGGCATTGTTGGGACAAAGGGAACTTCCCTGGATGTCAACCTTCCATTCGGGGTGTGCCCGCATTTTGCGTCACGAAATTCACCATCTCGGGTACTCTAGAGATTTTACTATCTACGATGATCAGGATCAGTTACGCCTGCTGCGCGATCTCCTCAAAGCGCAACAGATTTCTGAAAAGGTATTAAAACCCCGCGCAGCGGCATCCTTTATTGATCGAGCAAAAAATCGTGGTTTACTCCCTGACTCCCTCGATGAAGTGCGCACCGATGAGCAATTGCTGGCGGAATTATACGCCCAGTATCAGCAGAAACTGAAAGCTGCCAATGCCGTCGATTTTGGTGATTTGTTGTTGTTGACGGTACGTTTGTTTGAAAACCATGCAGAAGTTCGCCAACGCTGGCAGGAGCGGTTTTCCCATCTGTTGATTGATGAGTTTCAGGATACTAACCGGGTTCAGTATCGGCTGGTACAATTACTCCTGGGGGGAGAAGCAAATCTTTGTGTCGTTGGTGATGATGATCAATCGATCTACCGCTGGCGGGGTGCCGAAGTTGACAATATCCTTGGTTTCGATCACGATTTTTCCAATGTGAAGATTATCCGCCTGGAGCAGAACTACCGTTCAACCCGGACCATTTTGCAGGCGGCTGGAGGAGTTGTTGGTCACAATCTGGAACGGCGGGACAAAGAGCTCTGGACCGATAACCCCACCGGGGACCCGATTCATATTGAAGCGTCCCCGGATGATCTGGATGAGGCAAATTTTGTTGCCAGTGAGGTTACGCGGTTGCAGAATCGCGGCATCGGTTTACGTGATATTGCGGTATTCTATCGTACCAATGCCCAATCGCGCGCTATTGAACAGGCCTTGACGAATAACAAAATCAAGTATGTGATGTTCGGTGGAGTAAAGTTCTACTCCCGCCTCGAAGTTAAAGATGCCCTTTCCTACCTGCGAGTGTTGGTCAACCCGAACGACTCTCTGGCGGCGCGACGGATTATCAATGTCCCGGCGCGGGGAATTGGCAACACAACGGTTGAGCGAATTGCTGCATTTGAAACAGAATCGGTAGGATTTCTGGCTGCCTGCCGCTTAGCATTGGAACATCAGGCATTAAAGGGGGCTGCCGCGAAGAGGGTCGCAACCTTTCTGGCGATGATAGATGATTTTACGGCCCGATTGGAACGGCTTCCTCACCCGCAACTGATGGCAGAATTGATCGATGCCAGTGGTTACGGTCCATTGCTCAGAGAAGAGGCGGAAGGGGCTTTGACCAGTGATGGTCGCCAGGAAGCCAAAGGGCGATTGGAAAACCTGGAACAACTCCTCACCGGGATGGAAGAACATGCCGCTGGTGGTGGATCGGTACACGATTATCTGGAACAGGTTGCTTTAATCACCGATCTGGATAACCACGATGCGACACAACAGCGCGTGACCTTGATGACGTTGCACTCTGCTAAAGGGCTGGAATTCCCGGTGGTCTTTATGACCGGGATGGAAGAGGGGTTGTTTCCCCATTCCCGTTCTGGTGAGATGGGAGAAGATCTTGCCGAGGAGCGGCGACTCTGCTATGTCGGCATGACGCGAGCGATGCAGAAGCTGTATCTGTCCCATGCACGGCGACGCAGGGTTTATGGAACCTACCAGTTTAACCCGCCGAGCCGCTTTTTAGCCGAAATCCCTTTGGAACTGCTGGCCGATTTCAGACCCGCTGCAATAGTCGCAGAATCACCAGCAAGCGAACATAATCTGGCGTCTTTGGCTGATCTGGTCGCTGAAACTGAACCGGTTCCTGCAGTGGAAGAGAGGGGCGCTACCGTACAACGCGATGATCCAGGTCGCGAGGATACGGCTCAGGATAGCGGTGGTTTGCGCTTGGGGACACAAGTTCGGCATGTCAAGTTTGGTATTGGAACGGTGCGACGGCTGGAAGGGAGTGGTGATAAACAGAAAGTTATTGTTTATTTCAACTCGGTGGGATCAAAAAAACTCTTGTTGAAGTTTGCCGGTCTGATGCCGGTTTAAGAGAAATATGGTGGAAGCAGAGAGAAAATTTACCCTGTTGCTGGTGGATGACAATCCAACCAACTTACTGTTACTGGTCAAAATTATTGAACTTGACCTCCCCGAGGTCCGGGTATTGACCGCCGCGTCAGCTATGGCGGGATTGAAGCTGGCTGAGCAGGAATCGATAGATGGCGCCTTTATCGACGTACAGATGCCGCACATGGATGGTCTTGAGATGTGTCGTCAACTGCGCTCCAAGCCACCGACATCTGCGATTCCACTGGTTTTGATGACGGCCCATATCGCTGCACCGCAAATGCGTGCCGAGGGACTTGAAGTTGGCGCTTACGACTTTATCACCCAACCGATCAGTAATGTTGAGATGCTGGCGCGGATCAAGGTGATGCTGCGGTTGTGTGAGGGTGAGCAACGCTCACAAGAGAATAACCAGCAACTGCAACAGCAGGTGACCGAACATGCGGATCGTTTGCGCTGGATCAGTGGACTGCTGATTTCTGGTAATGGTTCGTTGAATGAGCAGGATCAACAATTGCTGGGGCATTTGGTCGACCAGTTGCCAGATCCGGCAAAAATGGATGAGAAATTATTCTTTGAAAAACTGTTGACTGAGTTTCCCCTTGCCTGGCGTCGGACCTTGTTGAAGCTGTCATTACTCGACAGAATACCGATCCCTCTAGCGCAGAAGTTAAGTGAAATTACTGACGTTGCAGCGGTTTTTGATTATTTGAGTCGTCACCAGTTCTTTTTGACCGAAACTTTGGATGGAGAAAATTACCTGTATCTCAGTCTGCCGGTCAGAGATCTGTTACGTGATAAAGTCGAAGAACATCTTTCTGACAATGATCGACAGCAGACCTTATTGATCGCTGCCGATTGGTATCAACACAAAAAGTGCTTTTCGGCAGCTCTCAGTTGCCTGGTTTCAGCACAACAGTATCCGGCTGTTTCACAGTTGCTCAGTCAGGTTGGCTTGACTCTACTGGATAAAAATTATTGTACCCGGATATTGCCGCTGATTGATCAGATTCCAGAAAACGTTGTCGAAGATTGTGGCTGGTTGTCCCTGTTCCGCGGGACTAACCGCCTACAGGAACAATTGGTTGAAACCGATCTCTGGTTGAAATCGGCTTCTCACCATTTTTGCACGGCTGGCGATATTCGTGGGGAGTTGCTGACATTGACGCAGCAGGCATCCCAGTCCATTTTTCTTGACGGCTCATTCGAGGGTTGGCCGGAGCGTTTGCCCCTTTTCAGAAAAAGAGCCCTTGAACAACTTAAGCTCCTTGAACCGGTAGAGCGCATAAAAGTTGCCTATGCGCTTGGTTTGGTGGAACTGTTTTTTGGGGATGATTTCGCTGTTGTTGACTCGATTCTGAGCAAATCCTTGGCTGAAGCACAGCAATTGCAGTTGTTGGAGCAACAATTGGAATTGAACCTGTTACGCGCATTGTCTGCTTTGCAGCAGGGACGCTACCTGGTGGCAAAAACTGCTCTGGAAAAAGGTCTGGCTTTTGCTCAGACCACCGATACCATGCTGGAAACAGCCATGCTGCAACTAGTTGGATGTGAGCTGTTGCATGCGACGGGGGATTTGTCGGGATTTCAGAAACAACAGCAGATTTTGTCAACCTGTTGTCGTTATGGAACTCAACAGTACACGGTTTCTCATCCCCTTCTCAGCTACTATGCGGCTGGTTTATATTTGGCAAAAGGGGATCGGCAGAGAGCTTTGGAAATACTGGAAATTGCCCTGTTAGACGGGCAGGCGGCAGCGAACTCACATCTACAGAGCCGCTTGTTGCAATTACGGGGCTGGGTTCACGCTTTGTCTGGGCGAAAAATGGAGGCCCTGGCAGATCGAGAGATGGGTCTGCAATTGCGGGATCGGGCCGGAGGCTTTTTCTGTCGTCTCGAAAACTGGTTATTCGCCGGAGCGACCAGCTTTGCACTACAACATTACGACCAGGCCGCCGGATATCTCGCCAAGGGCTTGTCCGAATCGATAAAGTGTAAAGAGGAACGTTTTCGAGCCGGCCTGCATGCCTGGATGGCTGTTATACAGCAAAGACTTGGCCATTTAGACGCTTCTTCTGAGCAAATCCGATGTTTTTGTGAAGTACTGAAGCGGCACAAAAATCCTTTCTTCTGGGGAATGGTCCCGGAGTTGATTGAAGAGTTGTTGCCACTGATAAAGCAAACACCCGACCGGATGCTGTTACAGCCCATCTTGGAAGAGCGTCTGGTTTCAGTTTTAGATCAGGATAATCGCCCGATTCCGTTGCTCCGGGTCAATTGCCTGGGAAAGTTCCAGCTGGAGCTGGAACAGCAGATTTTTGATTTCAGTCAGGTTGGCCCAGCACTCAGGCAAGTCTTTGCCTTGCTGGTTGTTGCTCCAAATCACAGCGTGAGTACCGAATTGCTGATGGGAATATTGTGGCCGGAAAGCTCACCAAAAAAGGCAAGGAATAGTTTCGATACCGTCCACTCGCGTCTGCGCAAAGCATTGGAAGAATGTTTTGGCAAGCGAATCCGCCGCGATTATCTGGTTCTGGAAAAGGGTATTCTGTCGCTACGACATATGCAGATTGATAGTGTCCTGTTTACTGAAACCATGGGGGATGTTCGCTATCACATGCAACGTGAACACGTCTGGCAGGCCGAGCACGCATTGTGGAAAATGGAGAGTCTTTGGCGGGGAGAGTTTCTGTCGGGTTACGATCTTGATGGCAAGCTGCCGGTTTTACGCGAACAGTTGATCCAGCTACGTCTGGAGCAACTCAGTATGCTTGCTCAATTATTACAGCGACGGCAACAACAAGAGGAATCAATTGGATTATTAAAGCAGGGACTCTTGCTTGAGCCAACTTATGATCCGATAATCCGGCAATTATTATCACTTTATCGACAGCAGCACGATTCTAATGCTGTTGCTTCAGTTCTGGAAAGTTATCGTATCGCTCTTCAAAATGAAGCCTACGAGGCCGAAGAGATTGAAGAGCTTATTGAGGTTTTGAACACCTAACGGTGGCCCGGCCATCCGCTGAACTTTTGCAGGTGCAGCCGCAAATAGCTCCACTTGCATAACAATAAACCAAGGAGAACAGATCGTCATGTCGAGTTGCGAAGGTTGTAACGATAGTTCTTGCTCAATCAATCAGCAAGGAAATCCCCAGGATCAACAGTTCCAGATGCGTCAGGCACTGGACAAACGGATGTGTGAAGTCAAAAATAAAATTGTTGTCATGTCTGGTAAAGGTGGCGTTGGCAAGAGTACCACAGCAGTCAATCTTGCCCTGACCCTGGTGCAACAGGGAAACAAGGTCGGTATTCTCGATATCGATATCCATGGACCAAGTATTCCGAAAATGCTCGGTTTGGAAGGACAACGTCCAGATGCAGATGATCAGGGGATTCATCCACTCGAAGCGTTCGGGCTGAAGGTGATGTCGATCGGTTTTTTACTCGCATCGACCAGTGAAGCAACGATCATGCGGGGGCCGATGAAACATGGTGCTATCCAGCAGTTGCTGGCTGATGTTGCCTGGGGTGAACTCGATTATCTACTGCTTGATTGCCCTCCGGGAACCGGGGATGAGCCTTTAAGTGCGGTGCAGTTACTTGGGTCCGGTGCGTCAGCGGTGGTTGTGACCACTCCACAGGACGTTGCTCTGACTGATGTTGAAAAATCTCTCAGTTTTTGTCGTGAATTAAAATTGCCGATTGTCGGCCTGATTGAAAACATGAGTGGCTTTATCTGCCCTCACTGCGGTGAAAGATCCGATATTTTCAAAAGTGGCGGAGCGGAAAAGCTGGCCGAGAAAACCAACATTGCATTATTGGCCCAAATTCCCTTCGAACCGTTGGTGGTGGCCGGCGGCGATGACGGTAAGCCGCATGTCATTGAGCACCCCGAATCAGCTAACTGTCAAGCATTGCAGCAGGTGGCAACGGCGGTGTCTGAGTTCCAAATATAGATAGTGGTTGTCCGAGACTTGTCGGAGTGAAAAAATCGACTGGATCAGGGCAGTTTTTTCAGAATTGAAAGAATAGATGAAGGCAATCCATGAATTGCCCTTACAGGTAGGGATTGATCATGAAAATCAGCCAAAAAGATGTCGAACACGTCGCCCGGTTAGCCCGATTGACGATTGCTGCGGAAGAATTAGAAACTCTGACCGGGCAGATGGATGCTATTCTTGGCTACGTTGATAAATTGAATGAGCTTGATACCGAGGCGATTGAGCCCATGGCACACGCAGTGCCGATGGCGAATGCCTTTCGTGCGGATGAAGTCAAGCCGGCCATGGGGATTGAGCGAGCACTACAGAATGCTCCTGTCTCTGGGGATGAATGTTTCACCGTCCCCAAAGTTATCGAATAATGATGGTATCGCAAAAAGTTCACCCTGCTGCGTGACAGTCATTTTTCAGGGTCAAATTTTTGCTGAACCATCCAACTCAAGTCAACAATAAAACGTCCCACTGGTCGTTTTGGAGTATTTATGAAGTTCCAAAATTTAACAATTCAAGAGATGCGACAAAAATTAATTTCTGCTGAGCTCACCTCGGTTGAATTGACCCGAGCCTGCCTGGAGCGGATCAAGGCAACGGACGATCGGTTGAATGCCTTTATCACCATTTGCGAAAAGGAAGCTCTCACTGCCGCAGCTGCGGCTGATCAACAGCTTGCAGCGGGAAACGGAGCACTGTTGACCGGAATTCCTGTTGCGGTTAAGGACATTTTCAATACTCTCGATGTTCGGACGACTTGTGGTTCAAAGATTCTCAATGATTATGTCTCCCCTTATGATGCCACCACGATTACCAAATTGCGCGAACTGGGGGCGGTTATTGTCGGGAAGCTGAACATGGATGAGTTTGCCATGGGGAGCTCGGGTGAAAACAGCGCTGTCGGAGTGGCTTACAATCCCTGGGATCCACAACGGGTTCCGGGAGGATCGTCCAGCGGGAGTGCTGCTGCGGTCGCCGCCGGGCAAGTGGTGGCGACTCTGGGGACCGACACCGGGGGCTCGGTACGACAACCGGCATCACACTGCGGAGTTGTTGGTCTCAAACCAACCTATGGTCGGGTTTCCCGTTATGGTGTCGTCGCATTTGCTTCGTCTCTGGATCAGGTTGGACCAGTTGCGGGGAATGTTGAGGATTGTGCATTAATGCTCAGCGCAGTCGCTGGCTATGACCCTGCCGATTCTACTTCGGTCGATTGTCCCGTCCCCGACTATCTGGAAAACTTGACGGCGGGGGTTGCCGGAAAAAAAATCGGGCTGCCAAAGGAATATTTTATTGATGGGCTCGATCCCGATATCAAAACAGCGGTCAACGCCGCGATTGAAACCTATCGTCAGTTGGGTGCCGAAATTGTCGAGGTGAGCCTGCCCCATACCGACTATTCGGTTGCCAGTTATTACCTGATTGCAATGGCGGAAGCCTCAAGTAATCTGGCTCGCTACGATGGCGTTCGTTTCGGTCGCCGGCAAGATGGTAACAAAGGTTTGATCGAAATGTATCAACAGACCCGCTCTGCCGGTTTTGGTGATGAAGTCAAGCGGCGCATTATGATGGGAACCTATGCCCTTTCCTCGGGTTATTATGACGCCTATTATTTGAAGGCGCAGAAGGTGCGAACCCTGATTCGTCAGGATTTTCACGCCGTGTTTGAACAAGTCGATCTGTTGTTGACCCCGGTTGCACCCACGCCGGCATTCAAGATCGGTGCAATGACCGATGATCCCCTGCAGATGTATTTGTCCGATATTTTCACCATCCCGACAAACCTGGCCGGAACCTGTGCGATGAGCATCCCCTGTGGTTTCAGTGGGGAGGGGTTACCGATTGGTCTGCAACTGATTGGACAACCATTTGCCGAAGCCGAAATGCTTCAGGCCGCTTATGCATTTGAACAGGCAACCGACTGGAACAAACGAGTTCCAGAGCTGTAACTAAGCAGCAAAAACGGGACTGTCCCCGAACGGGGGCTGTCCCAGGCTTTTGCGGTGTGAACCATCACAGCGACTTAACCCGTAAATTTCTTGGGACAACCCCCGATGAATCTGGGGACAGTCCCGAATTTACCACGATCACGGGCACCCACTGGGGGGCGCCCTTACCAAATTGATTCAAACAGGATTTAAAAATGAATTCCAGATATGAAGTTGTCATCGGCTTGGAAGTGCACGTTCAACTGACGACCAAAACCAAAATTTTCTGTGGCTGTTCAACCGAATTCGGACAATCACCCAACAGTCAAACTTGTCCCGTTTGTCTGGGGCTGCCCGGTGCGCTGCCAGTGCTCAATCAACAGGTTGTTGAGAATGCCATCAAGGCAGGGTTGGCGACCAATTGTCAGATTGCTCCCCACTCAATATTTGCCCGGAAAAATTATTTTTATCCCGATCTGCCAAAAGGTTATCAAATCTCCCAGTTTGAGCTGCCGATTTGTGAGCACGGCTGGATAGATATTGAAACCGCTGAGCTGGGTAAAAAGCGGGTTGGCATTACTCGTATCCACATGGAAGAGGATGCCGGGAAGTTGCTGCACAATGAGGTTGACAGTTCTGCGGTTGACCTGAATCGGGCCTGTACTCCACTGCTGGAAGTGGTGTCTGAACCCGACATGCGCAGCTCAGATGAAGCGATCGCTTATCTCAGGCAGCTCCATCAAATTGTGGTCTATCTGGGAATCTGTAACGGAAATCTGGATGAAGGGTCTTTCCGTTGTGATGCCAATGTTTCGATTCGCCCCTGGGGGCAGACAGAACTGGGGACCCGGGCCGAATTAAAAAACCTCAACTCTTTCCGTTTTATCAAGCAGGCCATTGAATATGAAGTGGAGCGCCAGATCGATGTAATTGAGGATGGTGACGAGGTGGTTCAGGAAACCCGGTTATTTGATCCAGACCGGGGTGTCAGTCGCTCCATGCGCAGTAAGGAGGAGGCTCACGATTATCGCTACTTCCCCGATCCTGACCTGTTGCCGTTACAGGTCTCTGCAGACTGGGTCACGCGGGTTCGTGACTCCCTGCCTGAGCTGCCACTGGTCAAATTACAACGTTATCAGGATGAGATGGGTCTGCCGGCTTACGATGCCGGTGTTCTTTCTGCAGAGCGCCCCGTTGCCGAATATTTTGAGGGGTTGGTGGCGTTGTATAACAACCCGAAGGTGTGTTCCAACTGGGTGATGGGTGAAATCCTTGGAGCGCTCAAGGACAAAAATCTCGGGATTGAAGATTGCCCGGTATCACCGGAATTGCTCGCCGGTATTCTACAGCGAATCGACGACAAGACGATTTCGGGAAAAATTGCCAAGACCGTTTTTGAAGAGGTCTGGCAAAGTGGCAAAAGTGCGGATCAAGTGATAGAGGATAAAGGCTTGAAGCAGGTCAGCGACAGTGGAGCGATAGAAGCGATTGTTGACGAAGTGATTGCTGCTAATCCGGGACCGGTTGCTGAATATCGGGGGGGGAAAGAGAAACTGATGGGCTTTTTTGTTGGTCAGGTGATGAAGGCCAGCAAGGGAAAAGCAAACCCGGGCATGGCGAATCAGTTGCTGAAACAGAAACTGTCCTGAATGCAGCGGCGCCGCTTGCTGCGCCCATCTGTGGATATTACGAACAGGGCGCAGCAAGCGGCGCCCCTGAAATAAATTCTGTCGCCGTTGGAGTTCATAATGTCAACCTGTCCTATCGATAATCGAGTGATCCGGCCGATCCGTTTTGTTGCCGGACAATGCCAGATGCTTGACCAACGCCTGCTCCCTGCCGAGGAGGTGTGGCACTCTTATACAACTTGCCAGGAGGTGGCCGAAGCCATTCGTACTATGGTGGTGCGCGGCGCGCCGGCTATTGGTGTTGCTGCTGCTATCGGGGTCTGGTTTGGGGTGCGGGATATTGACACTGAATCGAGCTGGGAATTTTATCAGGAGCTTGAAAAAATCTGCGCGATTCTCCTCGCAACCAGGCCGACGGCAGTCAATCTTTCCTGGGCTCTGGAGCGGATGAAACATTTTGCCGAATCCAATCTTGATCGTAGCGTTCCGGAGTTGAAAATCGGTCTTGAGTACGAAGCTCTGGCGATTACCCAGGAAGATGAAAAGATCAATCGGCAGATGGGAAAACATGGTGAACCTTTGCTTGCTGATGGTGCCCGCATCTTGACCCACTGTAATGCAGGAGCTTTGGCAACCGCGGCTTATGGAACCGCTCTCGGGGTGATTCGGGCGGCAGTAGAAGCGGGGAAGAAAATTTCGGTGATCGCTGACGAAACCCGTCCGTTTTTGCAGGGGGGACGATTGACTGCCTGGGAATTGCAGAAAGACAAGATTCCCGTAACCTTGATCTGTGACAATATGGCCGGAGCCCTGATGAGCAAAGGGGAAATCGATTGCGTTATCGTTGGTGCTGACCGGATTGCTGCTAATGGGGATGTCGCCAACAAAATCGGCACCTATACACTAGCCGTTCTGGCCAAAGAACATAATATCCCCTTTTACGTTGCTGCTCCGATTTCGACCATTGATCTGAGTTTGAACGATGGCTCGCTGATTCCGATTGAACAACGGGATGAGCGGGAAATCACCCATATCAAAAATATCCAGCTTGCTCCCGAAGGGATCAGCGTACGCAACCCCGCTTTTGATATCACCCCCCATCGTCTGGTTACCGCCATTATTACCGAAAATGGCGTCGTCGAAGACGATTACCTGACCGGCCTGAGCCAAATTATCAAACCAACCTGAGAAGGATTCGCATGATCCCTGACAAGCAAGAGATTGAAGAGAAGCTGGCGTTACTGGCCAATGACGATGAAGATCTGCTCGTCTGGCTCGACAGCTTTACTTTGCTTGAGGGAGACAAAGCACAAACCAATCTACAGTTGATCGATGAACGGTTGCAGAACCCAAACCTGCTGATCGAGATTCTGGCGCAAGCTTTGACAACGGCCGATCCCGACTGTGCATTGAATGTTCTGGAACGATTGTTTGATGTTGTTGAACTCGAACAATTAGCCACCATTCTGATTGATGCCACCCGCCGGCAACAATTATTGACAGTTCTTGGCGGGTCCCCTTTTCTCGGCGGGATTCTCTGTCGCAATCAAGTTTATTTTAAATGGTTATTTATCGACGGCGGAATTGATCATTCCAGCAGTGAAGTGCAGATGTTGGCTGATTTGCGCAGATCAGTTCCCGAAAGTGCCGATTTTCCGGAATTGGAAACTGGTTTACGCCGCTATAAAGCGATGCAGATTCTGCGAATTGGCAGTCGTGATCTGTGTGGTTTCGCTTCGCTGATTACGGTGATGGAGGAGCTTTCTGCCCTCGCAGCTGCCTGTTTGCAGCGTGCTTATGAGATCTGTAGTTTGCAATTGCAGGAAGAATATGGTCAACCGCTGCAGGAGGATGAAAAAGGGGGAACCCAAATTGCGACCATGACGATTCTGGGGATGGGGAAGTTTGGTGGTCATGAACTTAATTTTTCTTCCGATATCGATCTGATCTATTGTTATTCGTCGACATGTGGTGAAACATCCGGTGGCCGCCGTGGAGAAAAAATCAGCTTGCATCGTTATTTTGTCAAGTTGGCAGAGCTGATCACCAGGGCTCTCCACCAAGTGACCGATGAGGGTTTTGTTTTTCGGGTCGATACCGGATTGCGTCCCGACGGCAACAATGGTGATCTGGCTATCTCTATCAATGGTGCCGAGGCCTATTATGAATCGTGGGGGCAGAGCTGGGAACGGGCAGCATTGATCAAAGCCCGACCGGTCGCCGGGGATATCGCCTTGGGTGAAGAATTGTTACAACGACTCAAACCATTTATTTATCGGCGTTACCTTGATTTTGGCATGATCGAAGATATCAAGCTGATGAAGCAAAAAATTAACACCAACCTCAGCCGCAAGCAGGAGGGGGAGCGTAATCTCAAGTTGGGGCGAGGGGGCATCCGTGAGATCGAATTTTTCATCCAGACGCAACAATTGGTAAATGGCGGCACTCGACCACAGTTGCAATATCGAAATTCGTTAGAGACGTTGCAGTTGCTGCAACAGGATGAATTAATTACGCTGGAAGATCAGCACTCCCTCAGTGCGGCGTATCAATTTTTAAGGATGGTTGAACACCGGATTCAGGTTGTGCAGGAGCAGCAAACCCATTCGTTGCCGCAGAACCAGCGCGACCTTGATGTTCTGGCGCGACGTTGTGGTTTTTTCACTTACGATAATTTTTTCTCCGAACTGGAACAGCATCGTGGGAAAGTCGGGCATATTTTTAAAGATCTGTTCTATTCAGCCGAAGAAGAGGAGCTGGAGAGTCGTCCAGAGGCCAATTTTATTTTTGATCCCGAGTCTGATCCCGACCTGGTCAAGGATCTCCTTGAAGAAAATGGCTTTACTAACCCGGATGCCGCCTATGACAGTTTGTTGCTGTTGCGGGGGGGCGATCCCAATCAACGTTTGACCCGCCGGGGGCGACGGTGTCTGGAAAAGCTGGCCCCACTGCTAATCGAGGAGTTACTGGCTTCACCAAACCCGGATCAGGCGCTGCATAATCTGCAATCCTTTTTGCGGAGTATTCGCGCCAGCAGCTCCTTTTTTTCTTTGTTGGTTGAAAATCCAGCTATCGTCAGATTATTGATTGCTCTGTTTGCTTCCAGTCAATTACTCTCACGGATTTTTATTCAGAGACCAGAGCTTCTGGATACCATGGTTTCTCCTTCCTATGCTGTCGCCAACAAAGATCGTCAGCAGCTGAAAGAGGATTTGTCTGAGCAAATGGCTCAAGCCGAAGATTATGAGTTGCAGCTCGATGCCTTGCGACGTTTTCGTAACGAGGAATTACTCCGTATTGCCCTGATCGATTTGCGCGGTCAGATGAAGCAGGGTGAGGGGACAAAACAGCTCTCCTGGCTTGCTGAAGTTTGTCTGGAACAGGCTTGCAAAATAGCCCGCCACGAACTGGCGGGTCGATTTGGAGCCCCTTTTTCGGCAGAAATGGACGGTCAGGAGGATGAAACCGCCTTTGCGATTATTGGGATGGGGAAATTAGGCGGACTTGAGTTGAACTATCACTCAGACTTGGACATTATTTTTATTTATGCGCACAAAGGTGCAACTCAGCCGATTGCCGAAACCGATATGGAACGATTCAGGAAAATCAGCAATAGCGAATATTTTGCCAAGTTGGCACAGCGGATCATTACTGCCCTGACTCTGGTCACTCGTGAAGGGGACGTTTATGAGATTGATACCAGGTTGCGCCCATCGGGGAATCAGGGGCCATTAGTGACCAGCCTGGCAGCATTTCAACGCTATCATCACGAATCGGCACAGCCCTGGGAACGGCAGGCAATGACCAAAGCACGGGTGGTGTGTGGACCCACCACTTTTACTACCCAGCTTCAGCGGGTCATTTCCCGATTGACTTTTGAGCGGCCATTGCCAGAGAATTTACAGATGGAGATCTATCGTTTGCGGCAACGGATGGAGCAGGAAAACGCCCGGGAAGGTGACGAGCGGTTTAATATCAAGACGGGTCGCGGCGGAATGGTTGATGTTGAATTCATCGTCCAGTACCTGCAGCTGCTGCATGGGGGGACGATTAAATCTTTGCGAAAAAAAAATACGGTTAATTTGCTTAAATGTATGGTAGAAAACCATATTCTACCGCAGCTTGACGCTCAGTTACTGATTGATGGTTATAAATTTCTGCGCCGGCTCGAAAATAAACTGCGACTTTTGCATGATCAATCAATTAATGAACTTTCTGCTCACAACAACGGCTTTAAAAAGGCGGCAAGTAGTCTTGGCTATACTGGCTCAGGATCACTGCCACAACAGAAGTTTCTCCAGGAATACCAACTTGTAACGGGAGGGATTCGTGAACTTCTGGACAAATATCTTAAGCCTCAGACAGTTCTTGATGGAGGGGACTTGCTATGAATAAAAATATTTTGATTATCGATGATGATCGCGAATTGCGTGATTTTCTCCAACAGGCCCTCTCTGCTGCCGGTTTTCAGGTCGAAACGACGGATCGCGGTGCTATTGGCTTACGCAAGCTTCTGACCGAAGATTTCAAGTTGGCTTTGATCGATATCAACATGCCCGAAATTTCGGGGCCAAATATCTGCAGGGCGTTGCGTAAGCATGATAAAACACGCGACCTGGCAGTGGTCATGGTGACTGCCACATTCCACAGTCCGGAACAGATTGACGCCGCGAAACAAGATTACGGTGCTGATGATTTTCTCCTTAAACCGTTTAATGGCACAGATTTACAGAATTTGTTGGAGAAGGTGTTTTCTCAGGACGAACCGGTCAAAGAGACGACGCCTAAAGTTCAGCATCTGTCCGATTACACAATCCCTTTACAGTTACAGCAGCTTTATCGAGAAAAAGCGACCGGATTGCTCCACCTTCAGCGGGGAGAGGCCAAAAAGGTTATCTATATTATGGATGGTTACCCCATTTTCACCCGTTCCAATGTCCTCAATGAGTGCCTGGGGCGGATGCTGGTTAAAGAAGGGGTTATTACGCAGGTTGATTGCGATCAATCGGTTGAGAAAAGCAAAGAGTCGGGGCGATTACAAGGGACCGTTCTGATTGAAATGGGGTTGCTGACGCCCCAGGAAGTGCAAGCCGCCTTGATCCGTCAGGTGACCGACAAACTTCTCTCAACGTTTGCCTGGAGAACCGGCACCTATCAATTTGTACCGGGGAAGAACTTTAAAAAAAGTCTCACCACAATTAAATTAACACCTGCCGCTTTGATTATGCAGGGGATCGAGCGTCATTGGACCCCCAAGCAGTTGGATGATTTTCTCTATCCTTTCGGTGAAGATTATTTAAAGCGGGCCAGCAATCCTCAATATCGGTTTCAGGATATAGAATTAAGTAAACGGGGAGCGGCAATTTTAAAAAGCTGCCTTGGTCGCAAAACCCTTAATGATCTTTTGCAACAGCACCCATTGGCTCGGCGAGAAGTGCAGAAGGTTTTGGCTGCCTTGATGATCTCTGAAATGTTGGAACGTAGTACCGTCCCGGAAGAGGGTGTTACTGATGATGGATCGGGCGATAACGGAACCGAAATCATTGATGAAAAGCTGCGGCATAAAATTCTTGATGATTATAAACGTATCATGGATGCCGACTACTTTGAGGCATTAGGGATAGGACGGCAGTGTGGCCCTGGAGAAGCTCGGAGATCCTACTACCGACTCGCCAAGGAGTATCACCCGGACCGTTTCCTTGGTAGCGGCCTTTCCAGTGAGATGAGTAGTAAAATCAGGGAAATGTTTCAATATATTACCCAGGCATATTCGGTTCTCAGTGATCCTGATACGTGTTCCACATATCTTGACGAGCTGGTCAGCGGACCCAAAAAATCGATCGATATCAATCAGGTGATTGAGGCAGAAACGTCCTATCAGGAAGGGCGGGCACTGTTGAAAGTTCGACGTTATAGTGCTGCTGCCAAAGTTTTGCAGCGGGCTATTGAGCTGAGCCCGCAAGAATCGGAGTATATGACCTACTTTGCCTGGGCACTGTTTAAATCGGCTCCAGAGCAGCAGGCCATCCAGAATCAGGCAATGGAAGTTCTGCTGGCATCCCGTGAAATCAATCCAGGTTTTGATTTGACCCATCTCTACCTTGGGTATGTCTACCTGTCCCTGAATAAAGAACGACAGGGGGAGAAGTCTTTCGAAATGGCGGTTCAGGCTAATCCGAATTGTACCGAGGCGCTACGCGAATTGCGCTTGATTAATTTACGCCGTGAACAGGTCCCGGAGTCGAAGGGGATATTCAAGAAATTTATGAAGAAGGATTAAGTTGTATAGCCCTGGCTGATTCTGGTTCCGACTCCAGTTCCGACTCCAGTTCCGACTTTTGTTCTGGTTCCTGTTCTGGTTCCTGTTCTGGTTCTGATTCTGCTTCTGGTTCTGATTCTGCTTCTGGTTCTGGCTCCAGTTCTGGTGGGTCGTTGGCATCAAACTTGTTAAAGCGAATAATGGCGGCGAGCTCTTTGCCGTATTCAGCCCCTTTTTCCGAATACCGATCCAACTTTTTAACCAGTGCATAAGGATCGTTTGTTTCCATTTTTAGAGCCCTGAACTCTTTGTAGGCTGATCCCCTGGCCAGGGTTCGATAGTAGTCGCGGATAGATGCCTCAACCGAGTTATATTTCTTCACCCAGATAGTTTTTTTGCCGCGCTTTTCACCAGCAGCCAGGCGTGGTTCATTTTCGTTGAATGACCAGACCCCATAGACATTATTTGCTTCTCGGAAAAACCGGGACGTTGCCCAGGAACTTTCCATTGCCGCTTGCGCTATGGCAATGCTCTGAGGGTGAGGTTTGAGAGCCATCAGTAACTCTTCATTGCTGGTGGCCTTGTACTTTTTTTTCAGCTCGGGATATTGATCATTACTGTCATCGCTCTGGAGTGAATCAGCGACTTTTTGATATTGCTTCATCAGCTCAGTATGAACTTGATTGACCGCAGGGATAATGGTCGCTTTAAACCTGGCTTTCTTCTCTTGTACGCTGATTTTTGTTTCCGGGATGACTTCTTTTATTTGATCTTCTTTTTTCTCTTGTCCTTTTTCAGAGCGTAGCCAGAGGCTTGTTATGATCAGAAGAACAAAGAAGATGACAATGAGTGTCATGGATAGGAAAGGGTATTTTTTCAAGTTTTTTAGCCTCTTCTCGAATGCAGTGATGTTGTGCGTCATCGCATTCCGGGAAGACGTTGCACGGAGGTGTTCCCGGAAAATTCACTTTAAGTTAACTTCTGACCTTACCTTCCCCACCCTTTTTTGTCAAATTCTGATCGAGTAAATGGCGAGGATGAATGTTGCCGATAGCGCTGATCATGCTGTTGCGGATATCCGGGATCTCTTCGGCAAGTTTGTTAATCAGTTGTTTCATCTCCTGGCGTTTTTGATCTTCGGCCCCGACAACCGGACAGGAACAGTGGACAATCGGAAACTTGTTGAGGTCGCTGTATGCCTGAATTTCTGCTTCTTCGACATAGACCAATGGCCGGATAATGGTATGTTTGCCGTTGTCCGCTTCGAGTTTGGCACTCATTGCCGCCAGGGTGCCAGCATAAAACTGATTAAGCAGGAGAGTTTCGATGAAGTCATCCAGGTGGTGTCCCAGGGCAATTTTATTGCAATCGAGTGTTTCGGCCTGAGTGTAAAGGGAACCACGGCGTAAACGGGCACAGAAGGCACAATAGGAGGTGCCGGGGCGAAGTTTATCCTCAATGATCCGGTAGCTGTCAGTCGCTGCCATCAGGTATTTGAAATGATGCTGTTGCAGGTGTTGTTCGATTAATTCTTTGTGGTAGCCGGGAAAGCCCGAATCGATATTGATCGCAAACAGTTCAAAGTTGACCGGGGCCTTTTTACGTAATGCTTCCAGCATATGCAGCAGAGTGTAGGAGTCTTTCCCTCCAGATATTCCGACCGCAATTCGATCCCCTTCTTCAATTAACCCAAAATCACCGATTGCTTTTCCGGTTTGGCGTTTGATCCGGTTGAATAATTTTTCAGTTGTCGTCACGGTAGAATTCCTCAATAAAGTGATAAATCGGTTCATTTCTTGCTTAGATAAAAAAACAGGGTATTTTTTTCCTGTTCTGCTTTCCGACGAGGTTATGATGAGCATCGATCCAATCAAACTATCTGCTCTATTTGACGTTCCAGCCGCGCAGAAAACGAAGCTGGACAATCAGAAACATCACCAGCGACTCTTTGAGCAAATTCTGGATAACACTGTTAATCGATTGAAAAGTCCTGAAAATACTCAAAAATATATGGTTGAGCAAATGCAACTGGCGCAATTCCAATTATTACAGGGACTATTCTCTGTCGAGGGCGAAGGAGATACTGACGACTTTTTCTCCGGGTTCAACACGATTGAAAGTTTGCGACAATCAACCCTGCAGCCGAGTCAAGTTATTGACAAGTATTCTTCAGCTCAGCAGCCAGCACTATCAAAACCTGTGCCACAGAAAGAAAATCAGATCACAGCGATGATTGATGAAGTCGCGGGTAAAGTCAGCGTGGCTCCCGAACTGATCCATTCAGTGGTCTCTGCCGAAAGTGCCTATAACCCTGCGGCCGTATCGCATGCTGGAGCGCAGGGGTTGATGCAGCTCATGCCGGAAACGGCTCAGGAGCTAGGGGTCCAGGACAGTTTTGATCCAATGGAGAATTTACTTGGTGGCAGCAAATATCTCAAGCAATTGCTGGAAAAATATGATGGCAACCTGGATCACGCTTTAGCGGCATATAACTGGGGACAGGGAAATGTCGATCGTAAAGGATTGGAACAGATGCCCCAGGAAACCCGTGACTATCTGGCAAGGGTGAAGACTAATTTGGCTGGGGCTGTTTAAAAGGGAGAAAAGTTGCGATGATGAAAACCTTGAGGATTGACATAACTCTTCCATGCTACGGTTGCTAACCGCTTTAGCATGCTTTTTTGTAACTGTTCAGCAATGCCTTGAGGCACCCATTCCAAGGGCCACTTTGCGCCGTCCATGGCCGTTCGACTGTCGCCGTCCGTGGCGACAGATGCCCTTTCCATGGGTACCACAAGCCCCTATCAGTAGTGGTGGTGAATAGTTACGCTTTTTTTTGATATCCATTGCGTTGTGATTCATCCTGGTATCTATTTTTTCATTTCTTCGGCAAAATTGTTGAGCTGTTCAATTGAGCAAACCCAGGGAAGTTTATTGTCAAAAAATACATTAGTTGAAGGTTCGATGTTGTGTGGAAGGTTCAAAGAACCATAGTGAACCATGTAAAATCCTGGGTACTTATTATTTTTATTGAAGATTGGAGAACCGCAGGTCCCACAAAAGTTTTTCTCGCCTTTTTCGCCCAAGGCATAAGTCTGGATGCTGTCAGCCCCGCTGACAATAGAAAATCCTGATTCCAGAACTGCGGCATAGGTTGAAAATGCGCTGCCATTGCCTTTGCGGCAAATCGTACAGTGACAATTAACTATTAATCGCGATCTTTTAGATATCTCATATTGGATTGCACCGCACATACAAGAACCAGTCAGATTCGTAGCCATGGTTTTAACCTTTCATTTTTGCAGATTCTTTAACTGTCTGCTTTCTGCTTGCCGAAAAAGCCCGACAGCTCTGAAAAGAACATCCCTGTGAGCATCATAGCACAGCCGAGCATACCACGAAGTGAAAGCACTTCGCCCAACAGTATCCAACCGCCAATTGCGGCAAAGAGCCCTTCGAGACTCAGAATAATTGCCGAATGGGCGGGATGGGCATCCCGTTGCGCAATGACCTGTAAGGTATAAGCGATGCCGACTGAGCCAATTCCACCGTAAAAAATTGGTAAGGCAGCTTGCCAGATCGAAGCAAAACTCATCGTTTCAATCGCCAGGGCGGTCAGAAAGCTGAGCAAAGAACAGACGGCAAACTGAGCCGCTGCCAGTTTCAATGAATCAGTTCGTGGTGCCAACCAGCCGATCAACAGGACGTGTCCGGCCCAGAAAAAAGCACCCAGCAGCACCAGGAAATCACCCAGTGAGATTGTAAACTCTTCATTGATGCTGAGAAAATAGAGACCGATCGCAGCAAGTATGGCTCCCAGCCAGGTTGCGCTGCGAGGTCGTTGTCGCCAGAATAGTCCGAGCAGGGGGACAATGACCACGTAGAGTCCGGTGATAAAGCCAGCTTTTCCAGCAGTCGTGTAAACCAGTCCCGCTTGTTGCAGCGAAGCTCCGACAAACAGGGCACCACCAGCCAGGAGGCCACCAAACCAGACCGATTTGCTGTTATCCGATTTACGCTCGATATCTGTTTGTCGTTTTTGCAGCAGCAGAATCAACGGCAGAAGCGAAACGCTGCCGAGGGCAAAACGGACAGCATTAAAGGTGAATGGACCGACATAATCCATCCCGACCCGCTGGGCAACAAAGGAAAATCCCCAGATAGATGCCGTTAATAACAACAGGATATCGGCTTTAAGCGTTCCGTCTTTCATTTTATTTCAGTATTATCGGGTATGGTTTTATATCGTAGCAGTTTTACTATCCACCCAGCATTTAAGCTTGATGCTTTCGCAAAAAACTCATGGGATGGCGACGCCATCAAGCTTGAAAGCAGATTAAAAAACGGCCTTAACGATTTTTCGCGTATTGTCGGAAACGCCGAAGGTATAGATATGCAGGCTGGGGACATTATGTGCAACCAGTTCTTTTGACTGGTGGATAGCCCACTCTGTTCCGACCACTTTTGCATCGTCATTATCTTTGCACTTGGCCAGCTCTGTCGCCAGTTCCTGTGGCAGGTTGATACTGAAGATTTTGGGGAGGACCGTCAGTTGGTTTTTGAGATTGATCGGTTTGATGCCGGGGATAATTGGCACATTAATCCCTGCAGCACGACATTTATCGACAAAATCGTAATAAACCTGATTGTCAAAAAACATCTGTGTAACAATATAGTCTGCCCCGGTATCGACTTTCTGTTTCAGGTAATTCAGATCCGTTTCAAAGTTTGGGGCCTCAAAATGTTTTTCCGGATACCCGGCAACACCGATGCAAAAATCCATGGGGGCACTATTTTTCAGATCCGCTTCCAGGTATTTACCATTACGCAAGTTGACGACCTGCTCAACAAGCTCGTTGGCATGGGCATGTCCATCGGAGTTGGGGCGAAAAACATGATCCGTTTTCGTTCCATCGCCACGTAATGCCAGAACATTGCTGATCCCCATAAAATTGAGATCGATCAGGACATGTTCGGTCTCACTTTTGGAAAAGCCACCACACAGGATATGTGGTACGACCGGGATATTGTATTTATGCTGTATGGCTGCCGCAATAGCCACAGTCCCCGGACGTTTTCGGACAGTCCTTTTTTCAATCGTACCATCTGGTGACTCGACGAAAACCACCTCATCCCGATGGGTGGTGATGTTGATGTATTGAGGATCAAAATCGACAAGACTTTCGATAGTACGATAAATCTTACCAGCGTCATTCCCTTTGAGTGGGGGAAGCAATTCAAATGAAAAAACCGTCTTGTCGCTCTTATTGATGATGTCGATCACGTTCATATTGAAATCCTAAAGTAGTGAGAATTTATGCTGACCTGCTGATCTGCGGAATAGATCAACAAACAGTAGCGCCATTTTTAACCCATTATTGGTCAATCGACAATCATCTTTTTCAATCAACTCTGTTTTGGAAACAATCATTGAGTGACCCGGGGTTTATTCGGGCGCTTTGAACCGGGTAAAGAGTTGTTTGTCTGCCAATGAGATCGATTCTATGCGTCGTAAGTGACGAGTTGCCGCTTCGGGAGGATCTATTCACATTTAATCAAAGTTGGATCAAATTCCACGTTGCTTGCCGCGAAGTCGTTCATTTGGCCCGACAGTTTGATCGTCTGCATGACGGCAAGAAGGTTCACATGCAATCGTTGGGGGATTGCCGATGGAGGCGATTGAACAGCAGTTTCAAAGGATGATCACGTAAATCACCCGATTTTCACCACACCACCAATGATCGAAATCAACAACAATGTACCTCAGTGGCAGGAGGATCGCTTTTCAGGCGACGCACCAGATAGCGATCAAAAACTGATTGGGGTAGTACCTTGATCAAACGTGCCAGCAAAAACACCGCCAGCAAGGAAAAGAGCAAGCGTCCCCAGAAGATTCCTGAAACATGGGCGCCGAGTACCATCAACAATACGGTGTCTTCAAAGATACTGTGACAAAGCCCCATCAGCGCAACCGAAGAAAAGACATCCTGCTTGCTCAACCGCCCCGATTGCGCCTCCTGAATGATCAAACCGCCACCATAACTTAAGCCGAGGGTCATCCCGATGATGGTGATGGGTGCTGCTTCGCGTCCCATGCCAAGGAGTGCCAGAATCGGCTCAAGCAGGCGGGTCATCAAATCACTGATTCCGAGTTTTTTCAGGACCCGCAGGAAGATCATCAAACCGAGGATAATAAAAAAAATCATCACCATGGTTCGTACTTCTGCTATCACCCAGGCGCTCCAGGTCGGCTCAATCGCATCAGGTTTCCAGAGGGCGTGATTTGTCTGCTGCAATGTACCACTGAACTGGTATCCGAGATGCAGAATCCAGCCGAGCAACAGCGCACCGCCAATTCTGATGACAGCCATCGCTCTGAATCGAGTCCCCGCCTTTTGAGCAATCCGCAGTTCAACCGGGAGCCCATGTGCGACCAGAATCATCGCACCAAGCACCGTCACTTGTGCAACGGTCAAATCCAGGCCGGGTGCCACCGAAGCAAACACCACCATACCGCCATAGATACTGGTCACCATCGCCGTGGCCCAAACCAACCCAAGTTGTCCCGGCAGTCCTACCAGCTCCATCACCGGTTCAAGCAACACACCGATCTGATCAACCACCCCCCACTGCTGCAAAAATCGCGTCGCAATACTGATCGGAATAATGATCTTGAACAATTCTCCACTGGCACGCAAGGCATCAAGAAAGAGTTCACGGATGGTTTTTTTGCAGCGAGATAAATAACTGCTGGACGGTTTTTCGGCCATTCTTCAACCCTTGATGGTTTCACCGTCATTTGACTGATGAGTAGCAACAGTGAGAAACTCCCCAACTATTTAATTTGATTGCGCCATCCTCAATATCTTCAGCACAGAACGGCCATTTTTTGATCCTCAATCGGTGATCTCAGTATACTGCCTGGCATGCTCTTCCTTGAAACCCAATATTCGCCGGATATCTTCCAGAATCATATAGAGCGCCGGAACCAGCAGCAGAATAATTCCGGTGCCGAAAAGGATCCCGAAGCCCAGCGAAATAGCCATCGGTACCAGAAATTGTGCTTGAACGCTGGTTTCAAGGATCATCGGGAACAGACCGAAAAAGGTGGTCAGCGAAGTCAGAATGATGGGCCGAAAGCGCCGGGTTCCGGCAGAGAGTATTGCTTCATACAGAGTCATTCCTTCACGACGGTTACGATTGGCTTTGTCAATCAACAACAGTGAATCATTGATAACCACCCCGGACAAAGCGACCAGACCGAAGATACTTAACAGGCTCAGGTTAAAGCCCATAATAATGTGACCAAGAACCGCACCGATCATTCCGAACGGAATCGCTGCCATGATCAACAGCGGTTGAGAGTAGCTACGGAATGGAATCGCCAACAGGGTGAAGATGGCGACCAGAGCCAGTTTAAAACCACCCAGCATACTTCCCAGCGACTCCCTGCGCTCTTTTTCTTCCCCTTCCATATCCCAGCTCAGCCCGGGATAGTCTACAGTCAATTGGGGGAGGAGATTCTGTTTCAGGTCAGATATGATTTCCTGGGCGTTGGCCTGCTGGTTGTTGACAGTTGCCGAAACATTGATCACCCGTTTCCGGTCGGTTCGGTTAATCTCCGAAAAACCTTGCCCCTCGATAATTTCTGCCGCCTGTAATAATGGAATCTCCTGTCCACCGGGGGTGCGAATCCGCATCGTCTCAAAATTCCATAGCTCGCGCCGATTGGCATCAGGGTAGCGAACCATGACCTTGATTTCGTTGCGACCACGTTGCAGCCTCAGCGCTTCTGCCCCGTGAAAGGCTGCCCGCACCTGACGACCCAGATCGGTTTCGGTGATTCCCAGGGTTCGGGCCGCTGGTTTGAGCTTGAGTTTAATTTCCCGTTTGCCTCGCGCATAGGTATCCTCAATATCTTTGATCCCCTGGTACTCGGCCAGAACCTCGCGAATACGTTGCGAGGATTGTTCCAGCACCGCAAAATCCTGATGGGCGAGCAAGACGTCGATATTGGCTCCCATACGAACCAGATTGGAGCGGAAGGTCATGGAATCAACCCCTGGAATTTCTCCCACTTTTTTACGCCAGGCGGCCGATATTTCGGTTGCCGGGATATTGCGAATTTCACTCTTGGTCAGAAACATCGCAATATTGCTCATATGGGTTGCAATGACGCTGGATCCACCGCCCGGACCACCCCCGGAAACATTACCTCCGACCACGGTATATACATTGCGTAGAATACTGTCTCCATCCGGACGTTTTTCATCATATGCGGCGACCGTCTCCATCCCTTTTTGCAAAATCAGGTCACTGACCCGGCTGGTCTCTTCAATAGGCACCCCGCGGTTCATCTGGAGGGCAACGGTGATCCGATCGCCATCAACTTCGGGCATAAAGGTGAATTTAATCAAACCGTTTTTAACCACCCCAATGGTCATGAGCAAAGCAACCAGCCCCACTGCCAGGGAGAGGTAACGGTAATTGATGTTCAGCTTCAATAACCACAGATAGGGGCCGTTGACAAAACGCTGTAAGCCGTCACCGAACCCGCGTCGCACCCGGTCAATATAACCAAGGACCCCGCCGTTGACCGGTCGGACTTTGCCCGCACTCAAGTGAGCCGGCAGAACCAGCAGTGATTCGATCAATGACATCAGCAACAGGGTGATGACGATAATCGGGAGAACCCGGATAAACTTGCCCATCATCCCACTGACGAAAATCAACGGCAGAAAAGCGGCAACGGTGGTCAAAATTGAGAATGTAACCGGGACTGCTACTTCGAGAACCCCGTCAATGGCGGCTTTACCATAAGGTTTACCGCGCTGGCGGTGTTCGTAGATATTTTCACCAACAACAATGGCATCGTCGACCACAATGCCCAGTGCGAGGATGAAAGCAAACAACGAGATCATATTGATCGAGACGCCAAGCCACGGCATCAGGAACAGGGTACCGAAAAACGAAATGGGAATACCGAGCATCACCCAGCCGGCCAAACGTATTTCGAGAAACAAGCCGAGGATGATAACGACCAGCCCCAAACCGATCAGGGCATTTTTTTGCAGCAAATTCATCCGGCTGGTAAAAATTTCACTGGTGTCGTTCCAGATTGCCAGTTCCAGGCTGGCGGGAAGTTTGCTGCGATTTAGTTCAACATAGTTGATAATACTGGCAGAAATTTCGGTCGGTTTCTGTTCGCCAATACGAAAAACTTGAACCATGGCTGCGGGTTTGCCATCAAAACGACCATAGGTTTCAGTATCGGCAAATCCGTCAATGACAGTGGCAATCTCTCCCAGCTTAACCTGGCTTCCATCCGGATTGGCCAGAATGGTGATATCGGCATATTCAGGCCCCCAGTAACGGCGCTCTTTGGTTCTTAACAAAATTTCGCCACCAGAGGTTTTAATTGTTCCGCCAGGCAGGTCAAGCGAAGCGAAACGGATTGCTGCCGCGACCTGATCAAGGGTCAGATTGTAACGTTGCAGGGTCTGTTCGGTAATTTCGATAGTGATCTCGAAAGGACGGACTCCACTCAGGTCAACCTGGGTAATATTCTGCAATTCCAGCAACTCATCCCGAACCCGTTCAGCCTGTTCGCGCAGAGTTTTTTCACTGGCTTCGCCATAAACAACAACAGAGATCACTTCACGACGGTTGGATAGTTTACTGATAACCGGTCTTTCAGAATCTTCAGGGAAGGTGGTGATACGGTCAACTTCACTTTTGATATCCTGCAGGATATCATCGACATCTTCATCGGAAAAAATTTCAGCGATAACTGTCCCGAAGCCTTCGTTGGCGGTCGACTTGAGTTGTTTAATCCCATCAACAGCCGTCAGGCTTTCCTCGACCTTGATAACAATCCCTTCCTCAACCTCTGCGGGGCCGGCACCCGGGTAGGCGACTGAGACTGAAACACGATCGAGAGAAACTTCCGGAAAAATTTCCTGTTTGATACTGGGGGCCATAATCACGCCGCCGATGACCAGAATCAACATCAGCAGGTTGGCTGCCACGTGGTTCATGGCCATCCATTTGACTGCTCCGTTCATTTCGGGCTCTCCTGCAGGATCGGTCTGAGCAATGTTCCTTCCGCAGCTCCCGAGAGGGCGGTTAAAATCAGTTTTTCACCGCTTTGGATGCCACCCTGGATCAATATCTGCTGTTGTTCGCGGCGGAAAACTTCAACCTGGCGTAAACTCAAGCGATTCTCACTATCGGCAATCCAGACCAGATCGCCAGAATGGAGTGCTTTGCGCGGGATGCTGATAATATCCGCAAAGACCTCTCCATTCAGTTCGACATTGACAAACAGACCGTTGGGCAACGGGGTCTGGTTTGAGTTTTTCTGTAACAGGTAAGGGTCTTCAACCATAACAACGACGGTTGTCATACGGCTGTTGGGGTCGACTTCCCCAACCTGGCGAACCAGCTTTCCTTGTCGGCCGGTGCTGTGATCCGGCTGATAGATGGTGGCCGTGGAACCTTGTTGTTGGGTTGCTGATGGAATGATCAACCAGGCCAATTCTCGAGCCGGAAGCGGGATGTGAATTTCAGCTCGATCAGTTCCGGCAAAAGTGCCGATACTGGTTCCCGCTCGCAAATATTGCCCCAAATCAACCTGCTCCTTGCGGATACGACCATTAAACGGGGCTTTTATCTCGGTGCGCTGCAGGTTGAGTTGAGCCTGTTGCAGATTGGCCTTTGCTGCTGCCAGGTTGGCCTGCTGCTGACGTAACTGGATTTCCCGCGTTACCAGTGGACCCGGCTCCCCCTTATCGACAATATCAATCCGCTCCCATTCAGCCAGTGCGACCTTGGCGCGCTCCTGTTCCGTTGCCATCGCAACCTGAACCCGGGCGATCTCGGCACGGGCTTTTTCTGTCGCGAGCTCGAAATCAATAGTATCAATCCTGAGTAAGGTCTCCCCTTTTTTAAACAGCCCACCACTGACCAAACGTGGTGATACCCATGTGACTTTGCCACTGATTTCGGGGACCAGGGCAATTTCCTGTTCGGCCTGAACTGTTCCGGTCGCGTGGACTTTGACCTGGTGGGTGATCGCTTTGAGTTCGACAACATCGACCAGAACCCCCTGCCGGGTTGGCTGCTGCCGTTGGGGAATTTTTTTCAGCGTTCCCATCATTTTGAAGCCGAAAAAACCAATGAACAGGATCAGCAAAGGGAGGATGATTTTTAATGCCAGCCTTGATTTATTTTTTTGTTCAGTCATTTGTTCCATCCTGTTTTTGCTTAAGGGTTTGCCTTTGTTGTTCCATCTCGTCTGTCATCCAGCTGCCACCCAAAGCTCGTGCCAAGGTGATCCGGTTGTTGAGTTGTTGACGGTGGTTATTAAGCTGCTGGCTGAGAATATCTAATTGGTTGATCTGATTGAGTAACAGATCCCTGCTGTCGGTGAGGCCGTAAAGATAATTATCCTCAGTCAGTTGTAGATTTTTATGGTTAATCTGGCGTTGCTGTTCCAATCTGGTTGCTTTGATAGTGCCATTGTTTTCGGCCATTAATGCCGTTTCCACCTCTTGTAAAGCGCTCAGCAGCGCTTGTTGGTAGTTTGCCAGGTTTTCTGCACGAATAGCCTGCTGTCGTTCTGTTTCAGCCTGTCGGCGACCACCATCAACCAATGGTTGCGTCAGTCCCAGAGCCAGATTCCATAATGTTCCTTCAATATTTCCAGCCGCCAGATGGGTTGCCGAGCGTCCCAGAGTTGCCGAAAGATTGATGGCTGGAAGTTGATCAGCCAAGGCTGCGGCCAGTTCCCGATCCGCTGCTTGAAGTTGCAGGTGTGCTGCGGCGAGATCGGGGCGGCGCAGCAACAGGTCTGCCGGCAGCCCGATATCAACAAGGTTGTGCAGTTGGGGTAACTCATCTCCCTCAATTAAAATCGTTCCGGGCAACTGACCGAGGAGTAATGCGATATTGTTTTGAGCCCGGATTAAGGTGGTTTGATGCTCGGGAGTCAGGGTTTTGACCATGGCCAGATTCTGTTGCGCCTTATAAACCTCGCTGGCAGTTGATAATCCGGCACGGTAGCGTTCTGTCACCGTCTGGAGAAGATCACTCTTTCGATCCGTCTGCTGCTCAAGGAGTTTCAGGTGGGCACGTTGTCCCACGGCGAGAAAATATTGCTCGGTCAATTGTGCGCTCAAACTGAGGAACAACGCCTGAACGTCCCTCTCCCCCGCCCGCTGCCGTAATTCGGCGGCCTTACTTTTATCTCTGAGTTTATCCCACAGATCGACTTCGTATCCCGCAGCGACTGAGAGGCGCGAACTGGTCGAAGTTGTATCGTTGACAAGTCCGGGAGAACGATCGCGACTGACCGACCCATTTAAATTGAGCTGTGGCCAGAGAGAGGCACCGCTCATTTTCTGCAGTGCTTCCAGTTGCTGGAGTCGATACAGGGCCTGGCGCAGATCGAGGTTGCTGGAAAACAATTGTTGTTGCAATTGGTTCAACTGCGGATCATGGAAGTCTGTCCACCAGCGTTCCGACAATCGAACCACTGCTCCAGCTTGTTCGGCTGCATAGTGTCCGGGGACCTCCGGCAGCTCAAGCTGTGCAGGTCGCACTGGGTTGCAGGCTGTGAGCAGCAACAGGGAAAGTAATAGCAGTCTCATTCTGGAGTCTCCAGTCCGGCGTGAACAAATTTCAGTAATTGTTGGATCAGGGTGTTTTGGTCCAGAGGGGTCGGTAGTTCCGGATGGTTAAACACAGAAAGGCTCCCCATGCACATAACGTGACTCATGGTTCCTATGGCGAATTGCAATCGGGTTAGCAGTATTGCCGGGGATAATTGTGGTAGTGCCTCGCACAGACCTTTAAACAGCAACTGAAAAATTGGCAAAACGAGAGCCAGAAAACAGTTGCGAACCGTTTCGTCAGGTTCACTCAGGGAACGTCCGATCAAAGAGATAAAGTCATGAGCTCCCGGACTGGAGTTGCGAAATTCGAGAGTTGGTTCAATAAAGGCGCGTAGCAGATCAGCAGCTGTGGGAGGGATGCCCTCCTCTTTCGCTTGCGCCAGAACCCCCCTGATTTGGGTTTCCCGGATTTGATTCAAGGGGAGCAGTCGACGCTCTATCACCGCCTGGAGCAAGGCATCTTTGGAGCCAAAGTGGTAGTTGACCGATGCCAGATTGACGTCCGCCAGACTGGTTATGGCACGAAGTGAAGTATTATGAAATCCTTCGCGGGCAAACAACTGTTCAGCACTATCCAGGATCCGGGTTTTGGTATCGCATTGCGTCATAGTGGCTCTTTCAATCGTTAAACGGAACAGATTCTTGATTTAAACACTTATTTGAAACGCCTGTCAACGAGGAAAGTTGTTTTGTTGATACCCAAATGTTTGATTTGAAAAATACTTGGGAATGTGGGGGGGGATGAGCACATTGAGCCCTTCAGACTCATTTCATTTTGGAAGAGAGGCACCGGTATTTGATATTGTAACGACGACGGCATGTTTGCACCACGATGTTACTGCCCTGTCTCTGGCTGGAACTAAAAAATGGTGGCTGCGTAAGATGCTCGAACGTTTTACCATGGCTCATCTTCCGTTGCCGATTGGTGAAATCAAACGAACCATCGAACAGCTTGCCGACGCTGTTATGGCGACTCATCGACTGATCCCTGACAATATTTCTGATCATCCTGAATTTCGTGAAGTTGGTAAAAATATGATGGGAATTTGGGAAGAGGGGGTCGGTGCTTGTAGTTTTTCAGGGGAGTGTCCCTAGTTTTCCGTAGTTTTTCAGGGGAGTGTCCCTAGTTTTCCTAGTTTTCCTAGTTTTCCTCAAATATCTTGTCGATGTCTTTGTGTCGCGGATTGGCGGTCAACTGGCAGACATGAAAATCGCAATGTTCTTCCGGGTTGTCACAGCTCCATTCGGTCATTTTTCTCTCCTTTGCAAGTATACTCTCACAGATGCACGACGATTATAGCGACATGGCAGCTTGAGACCAATCGATTTTTCATTTCTGCTGTTTCTCGAAAGCGCTTCCCGGCATTATTTGTCTTCCAGGGGCAGGCCAGCATTTTTCCAGGCATGGTAGCCGCCGCGCAGGGCGCGGACGTCGGTATAGCCATGTTCATAGAGTTTGAGCGCCAAACTGGCGCTGGTCGCTTCATTCGGTCAGGTACAGTAGGTGACGACCGTTTGGTTCAGGGGAACGACAGCTTTCAGGGTTTCGATGTTGTCAGTGAAGCTGAAGCGGATCGCTCCTTCGACTTTCTGTTGGTCCCGGTGCCACTGACCCGGTGTGCGGGCGTCGATGACGGTTACCGCCTGGTTGCTGCGAAGTTGTTGCAGCTCTGCGGGTGTGGTCCGCGGCACTTCGCTGATCCGGGTGGGCAGAGATATGGTGGCGGCAGAGGTGGCAAATAACAGTACAGAGAGGATTATCAACAGGGTGCTGATGGATTTTGGATTCCGCATAGCTGACCTCCTTGGTTATGTTGAAACTGATCATAACACAGCAGCGTCACAAAGTGTGAGGGGGGTGGCGTTTTTTAACGATAGTCCGTAGCAGATCAGCCTAACTTGATGGCGTAACAAAAATTCCGGTTGAGATGCGTCCTGATCTCATGAATACTGGCCTGTGAATGGAATTTTTTTCAAAAAACTTATGTAACGGGCGACTCGCAAGGGCTTGAGGCTCCCATTCCAAGGGCCACTGTACGCCATCCATGGCCGTTCGACTGTCGCCGTCCTGGCGCCAGACGCCCTTTCCATGGGAACCACAAGCCCTCGCCAGATATTGGCTGCTGAATAGTTGCAAACTTATAATGAACGCGTGGGAGGCACGGCTGAAAACGATCGGACTACTGATAAATAGGGACATTTATGTCCCTATTTATCCTATTTATCATCGGGGCTACAGCCTGATCCAGTATCCCCACAGCCGGCAGGGCTGGATCGGCAAACACCAGGACACCGGGAAGCTCTGCCTGACCATCGCCGTCTGCGAGCAGCACGAAGAGGCAATGATGGGCAATACGGCGACCCTGCTGACCGACTTCGCCATCGATATCGGCCTGGGAGTGACCGACTGCTTCAAGGCTCTGGGGTTTTTCGACACGGGCAGTGTCCGTGAAGACACCGGGGTTCCGGAGGAAGCGGTCGGCGAGAAGTTGCTGCAGGCGCTGCAACAACCCGCCCCCGAAGCCAGATAAATCAGACCTTGCGGTAAATGCTGATTTTACAGCTGGACCCTTCCTGCTGCAGATAGTCGGTGGTCATCTCGGCCATATTGGTCCACAGCCCCTGTCGAACCAATTGATCCATGGCCAACTGGTAATCATCCTCGTCCCAGGCCTGATCACGCACCGTAAAACAGAGGATCCCCCCGGATCTGGTCACCCGAATCAGTTCGCCAAAGGCCTCCGGTCCGACATGCCCGCAAGTGAAGGTGCCGACGCTGATCACGGCATCGAAACATGCCTCCGGCAGTTCCAGGGACGCATTCAGATCCGCCTGATGCAGTTGCCGGTAGACCCCCTTCTCCCGCGCCTTGTCGAGCATATGCCGGGAATAATCGAGCCCTTCCAGGTTGTGATAGCCTTGCTGGTGCAGCAACTTACCGACGATCCCGGTGCCGCAGCCCGCATCCAGGGTCCGGGCCTGGGGATCGGTCAGGTAGGGCATCAGCTGTTCACAAGCCAGGGCCGGGGCGACATAGCCGAGTTCGTCGAGCAAGTCCTGGTCATAGCTCTCGGCCCATTCGGCATAAGCCGATGCCAGCTCATCCTTGTCGGTGGCATTGAGCACCCGCTCGTGGATTTCCTTGCGTTTTACCATTCAATTCCCCCTGTGAAGATGGGTGGGCCGACGGGGAACCCGTCCGGCCCACGAAAACTTGTCACTTTTCGATCAACTTTCAGGCGGCCTTGCGTGCCTCGGCCAGCCAGCCCTCCCAGGTCGCCCGGTTAGCTTCGATCCACTCCCGAGCGTGACGTTCGATATCCTCCTGCGATTTTTCCCCGTCTTTCATCCGGGTGTTTTGCGCGCTGACATCGGCCAGTTCGATCCGGAAGAGTTCGAAGAACTTTTTCGCCGCCGGATTCGCCGTCAGGAACTCCTTGTTGGCCACAATCCGCACGTCCGCAACAACAAAACCGGCCTTCAGCGGGTCATGGCGGAACGTCCAGGCAGACGTTGCCAATTAGCCTATACGATAGATGGGGTGCGATGTCAAATCAGATGACCTTTCGCTTCTGTCGGCTACCGGCGGAAATCAGGTCGGTAGAAATCGTTTTTCTCCGCTGCGGCTGATTAATAGTTGTCCACTTTTGCACTGATATTGTCTGGCTCAAGTCCAGTAGTTTTAGACATTTCACGACAATATTCCGTTTGCTTACCACGAGGGAATTTTTCAGCTTCAAGTTTTCTCTTTCCAGATTTTCCTGTTCGTCAATTTATTGAAAAGTAATAATCCGAAAGCGCTAAAAGCAAAAAGGTTGATACCAAAAGCAGCGATTTCAGCCGGAAGCCCGGTCTGTATCTGGCTGTATCCCCCCAACATGAAATTAAAGTTATAGCTTTTTGCCCCTTCTAAAAAACTGATTCTAACGCCGAGCAATAATCCAGACATGAAGGAATAGTATAGTCCGCTTAGTGTAAAATAAGGGATTTGTAATAGTTGTACGACCAGAGACAGATTTAACCCTGCAACTTTATTCTTCAACAGCAAAGTTCCGGCTAGAATACTCAGAGCAAAGGGGATCAGGTAGAGCAATAGAAATATGACGAACTTAAGATTATCCAGAACATGAGCGATTCGGTAGAGCATGACGACAAGACCCCAGGCACCACCTATTATTTCAAAAGTTGCAATTAATTTTATCAGGAGTAAATTCAAAATTAATGACTTTCTTGATTATGGCAGAGTAAAAAAATCCCCGGCAGCGCAAACTGCCTGCCGGGGGATATGAGAGGAGAGAGTCTTCTCAGTAAATGAATAAATTTGTTACTTGGTTACTGGCGCATGTTTCGCCATATTTTTCAGCATTTCATTCATTTTGTCCTGGTGCTCTTTCGGGTTCAGCATCCCTTCTTTGCTGACTTTCTGCCAGAGTTCAACTTCGCTCATATTCTGGTGGCAGCCCATACAGGTGTTCGGACGCAAGAACGTATCGAGCTCCTTCTTGTTGAAAGCTCGGCTTAGTGGCCAGTGACTACCCACTGTTGCTAGCTGTTCTCCTTCCCTTGTGACAATCTGTGACCAGTCAAAGTCCAGCTTCGGAATTGCCTGGATTTGAACGCTGTGCTTGCCGGGAATAATCTCCCCGGTTTGTGCGTCAAGCAAATCGGCAACGTAGTTTTCGTGCTGTTTGGTACCGAACGTTCCATTGCCCAGGCCAAGACCTGCGACCTTGGCATTGCTATGACAACTTTCACAGGTTCTGGCTTTACGCTGGGCAGTATGTGGCTGTACTGGTGCCATGTCAATTGCCAGTGGAACATGCTCCTGTCCTACGTATTTGGCTTCATCGGGAGCATCAGCAATCATGTTATTGACAATAACTTCGCCAGTGTCGTCAACGACTGTGTATGTAACCTGACAGCCTGGCATGAGTGGACTGACCTTGCCTTCACCGCCGATACCAAGAACCGGATCTTCCCAGCGCAGGTAGGAGCGACTTTCCATTGATTTTCCGGCCACAAATGTACCACCGGAGCCAAGTTTTGATTCTGAGGTCTGACCTTGGGCATCACGAGTATTGCCCGAAGCGATCCAGTCTGTTGCCCCTTTTTGCTTACCATCTTTACTGCTGTAGTCAACCTTGACGTGACAACCGTAACACTGCGGTGCCCAGGAAGCATGACAGGTATAGCATTCCATTTTTTCGAGGTGGCCACTGATGGCATTCATGGCAACTTCACCAGACGGATCTTTCCAGGCATCGGCTTCATCGATCGCTTTAAGCCCGGCGACCTCAAAATCGTTTCCGGTGGCAGAGTGGACGATAACCTTGTTTCCGCGCCGGACGACATTGCCCAGGGGGTTACCGCGGGTAGAAAGGATGAAGCCGTCTTCTGCATCGTAGGGGTATCCGAATTGCTGACCAGTATTCATCAGTTTATCTGCAACACCACGCGGTTTAGTCATCTCTTTACGGCCGAACTCATCGCCGTAACCGAGCGGCAGTTCCCAAGGGTATTTCTTAGGGGTACCATGGCAATCGGTACACTCTATTTCAACCTGTCCCATAGTGGTTCCATGGATATTTCCATCGCCATGCATATCGATACTGGTATGGCAATCCTGACAGAGCAATCCCCCTTCCGGGTTGCCTTTACGGCTTTGCTGCTGATGATGCAGATCATCTGAAATAAACATGTACTTTTTGGTATGAAGTTTAGGTTGTTTTCCCCCATCTTCGTTATACGGAGACCCGTAGGGGAACTCCATCAGTCCCTGATAAGAGACGCCGATCCGCTTACCGCGGTTGTGGCAGGAATTACAGGTTTCTACCGGGATTCCGTCGGTCTTGCGATTACCGACAATTTGGTGCTTAAGCATATGTCCCGGCTCGTCTTTTTTGATACTCTTATCATTACCTTCATAGAAACCATCATTGCTGTAAAGAATATGACAGGCTGAACAGCCCATGCCTCGGTAATCACCGCGTTTTTCCCGACCACGAACACCAATGTGACAGCGGTTACAGTCGGTACGCTGATAAGTCATGGCAGCTAATTTGGGATCAGCCTTGACCTCATCAACGGTTGGATTCGGCATTTGTTGCAAACTTTTCGGATACTGCTTTGGATACATGGCGATCTGATCCTTCATGTAAGCCCTGTATTCCTCGGTTCCCACAATTGGCACTTGGGAATCTATATCTTCTGCATCATAGTTCCCGTAGGGGTTGTTAAAGTCCGCGGCCTCTTTAATTCCCCAAGTATGCAAGTTTCCAGAGATTTTTCCCGTTTCTGTATTCATCAGTGAAAGTTCTGCACGATAGCCATAGCCAACGTGACAGGCGCCACAGGTGTTCTCCGCAATCCAGATCGAACCAGGATCGGGATAATATTCCTTGGGGCCGGGTGCCATCCGCAATGTTGCCGGAATCCCCTTATGGGCTTCTTCTTTTTTTGTTGCTTTTGGATTTCCGCCGTGGCACATGACACAGCCATCGGGGTCGCCATGCATTTGACCGTTCATCTTGAGCTGCTTAGCCATCTGCAGGTCTGGTGGCACAATCTCTTCTATTCCGGCGTGGCAGTCGGCGGTTGTACATCCACCGGTCCAATCTGCGGCGTATGCCGTTGAACCGAAGAAGAGTGTGGCCACACTGGCCATTGTTAACAACGTCAACATTTTTTTAAGCACGATTACCTCCCTTTCACTGGTGCAAGTATTGACTTGTTCTCATCTGAGATCATCCAGCCTGATTCAGAGGAGAACACCTCTTATTCAGGGCAACAATTAATTACTATTCTTTCTGTGGCAGAGTTGCCCATTGATAATCGGGACCGCAATTTTCAGCAGCGCCGTATAAATCAATAATCCGAAAGCCAGGATACCGAAACAGACCGTTAATTCATTAAATGTGGGTTGATACTGAACAAAGTCACCAAGGGGGGTTGGAATAAAACCGGAGATAACAAAGCCCAGCCCCTTTTCAACCCAGATACCGACAACAATCATCACACAAGCGACATTTAAAAGCCGCGGGTTCTCTCTGGCCGGCAAGAGTAAAATAGCCGCAGCAATGATATTCAGAGCAACGGCTGACCAGATCCAGGGTGCCAGAACACTTTTCCCGTGGAATCCAAGTAAAAAGCTCAAGTGGATAGAATGTTCTGAACCGGAGTAAAGTTCAGTAAAAAGCTCTGATCCAAACAATAGCAAGTTGATCAATAAGCTTACGGTAACAATAATCCGAATCTTGGCAATAACATCCTTGTGAATTGTGCAACACTTGAAATATTCCATAAGTTTAAAGACCAGAATGATAAATGCCGGGCCGGCCGCAAAAGCTGACGCAAGGAAGCGGGGGGCTATCAAACCGCTGTGCCAGAAAGGTCTGGCGGCCAACCCCTGAAACAGAAATGCGGTGATAGTATGAATCAGAGGGGCCCAGGCAATAGCAAGAAAAACTATCGGAACATAATGGCGCGTTACCAGTTTTTGTCCCTTATATTTTTTGTAGAGCACATAACCACAAACGTAGAGATTGAGGAAAAGGTATCCGTTTAATACCAGGGCATCCCAGGTCAGCATTGACATTGGCCAGTTGAAGACACCGATCACAGGAAGCATATGCCAGAGACGGTCAGGACGACCCATGTCTGCAGTAATAAAGAGGAGACACATGATCAGGGCGGCAATGGCCCAAAGCTCGGTGAAAATAACGACTTTGTGGATTTCCTCATCTTTGAAAATATAAGCCGGTATCACCATCATGACTGCTGCTGCAGCCATACCGACCAGAAAAGCGAAATTGGAAATATAGAGTCCCCAGGAAATTTCATCTCCCATTCCGGTTGTGTACAAGCCATGAGCCAACTGACGGCTGAAAGCATTGAGTCCAATCAAGCTGATGGCAATCAGAGCAAACATCCAGAGGGCGTAAGTCCGATTGCCAATCAGAATTGTTTTTGCCAGATCACTAATAATTCCTGAGGAATCTTTATTCATTGCTTGGCCCTTTTGACGGTTGTTGACAGACTCAAACTGCTTTCAGCCAACTATTTAGCAAAAGTGTAATAAAATTTGGGTAAAGTACCGGCCTCTTGTTTGAGGACAAAGACCCTTTCCTGTTCAATGATTTTACGAACTTCACTCTCAGGGTCTCTCAGGTTTCCAAACTTCCGGGAACCAGTCGGGCAGACTTCCATACAGGCTGGATATTCTCCTCGACGGGTTTTGTGCAGGCAGAAAGTACATTTTTCCATAACCCCCATGTAGCGGGGTCGGTTGGAAAGATAACCCATATCGGGATTCAGTTCCTGTGCGGAAATTTGAGGTTTTGCAAAATTGAAACGTCTGGCGTGGTAAGGGCAGGCTGCTTCACAATAACGACAACCGATACACCAGTTGTAATCCACAACAACAATCCCATCCTTCTCTTTCCAGGTGGCTTTGACCGGACAAACTTCAATACATTTTGGTTCACGACATTGCTGACAGGCGACCGGCATATAAAAGAAGTCTTCGCTGGATGCTTCTTTTTCGGGATAGTCATGATTTGATGTTTCCAGATTGACTGTTCCCTGTTTCATCTTCAGAACCCTGATGTACTGTTTCTGCGGGCTTCGAGATTGATTGTTCTCATTCATGCAGGCGTAAACACATTTTCGGCAACCGATACAGCGCCCGAGATTAAGAACATAAGCAAACTCAACCCCCTCAATGGGTTGAGTATCAGAAATTGTTGCCGCCACACCATATTGTTTGTCTATTCCGGCTTCGAGCTTGGCAAAGATTTCTTTTTTGTCCTCATCACTTAGCTGCTTGTAATGTTTCTGGATAAATTCATCCGTGGAGGGAACTTCCTCAGCATTGAGAAGAGGTGAAAGCGAAACCACCGTAGCAGCAGACAAGCAGGCTGCTCCCGCAAGAAAATATCGACGGCTGATGGTTGGTTGCTGCTGGTCCTCGTTCTCCATCTCATTGTTTCTTTTCTCTTCCGTACTCATCAGAATCTCTCCTGGATAGATTCAGTCAAATATGCCGATTTCGGGTCATCATTCGGATGTCTGACCTTGCGGAGTGTTTTGTCTGGCCAGGTTGGTGCCGGTGCGGCAATCTTGTACTTGAATTTCGGAGAATGTGGGTCGTGACATTCGGTGCAGGTGAAATTGACGGGCTCTTCGCCGGCTTTGATCATCCAGCGTCCCTGCCTCAGGCCATGAGTTCCAGCCAGCCAGTCACGAACAATAATGCCGTGACAACGGGCACAGAGTTTCTCAGGAGTTGCAAATGGAATCGTTGTTTCTCCGTCACCGGCAAGGCTATCGCGATTATAAATGTGATGGCAGTTGTAACAACGATCATTGACACCGTGGTCTAACTTGACAGTTGGATGGGCAAATTGTGGCCGTATCAGCTCTGGATCGGGAATTTGAACACTGTGACAGATGAAGCAATTTCCCGGCATAACGGTATTGACCAGAATCTCTCCACGTGCAGTTTCCGGGGTATACCATTCTGCATTCAGAGGTGCGGCCTCCGGAATTTCTGGTTTATTATCGCCCCACAGAAAGAAAATAAGGATAAGGATACCAGTTCCGGGCAGGATAATTTTCTTCCAGAACTCACCCTGGTTAAAATGAGATTTTTTCTTGTTTTTTCCCATTTGGATGTCACTCCCGAGTCGAAGTTTTACTCGTTAGGTTCGATAATCTGAAGGTTTTGAGTGCTGCTGCGGTAAACTTTTATTGCTTCTTGGTTCTCCAATTGCAGTTAAGCACTTAATGAAAGACGAAGCAGAAAACGTGCCATATGTTAAACCCTCTGAAAGCAGTAGTTAAGCGGTTGGAGCTATCCTTTGATGGTAAAAATAATACCATCTGAATGGTTCAATAATAACCAGCCATATGGTACTTTTATGATCAGTTAAACGATCAAACTATAAATCTGATTGTTGGTTTTATTCTCTGCAACAGGAAATATGTATGAAGAATCCGCAAATATCTCTCCCTATCAGAAGTAAAATGTTGATCGCATTTTTGGGATTGGCGTTGGGGCCAATTCTGCTTCTGGGGAATCTATCTTTACAGCGGATGGAAAATGCCCTGCGAACAGAGATCACCCAAGGTTTACGGGTAGAAACTGTAACAGCAGCTAATGCTATTGAAGATTATCTGGATGGAGTGAAAAGGGACGTTCGCTTTCTGGCCCGTTTTTTACAGCGTCGTCTCCAGAAAGATATGGAGGCTGATCAGTGGAGATTAGTGCAGAATGAATTTTTGGCGGCCATTATGGTCGAAAAAGACTATTACCAGATACGCTTTATTGCTGCCGACGGGTTTGAGCAACTCCGTATCAATAATATTGATGGTGTTCCGATCCTGGTTCCTGAATCGGAATTGCAATATAAAGGAAACCGTTACTATGTGCAGGAAGCTTTACGCGGGAGTGCTGGAGAAACATATGTTTCCCATCTTGACCTTAATGTTGAATTTGGCCAGATTGAAGTTCCGAACCGCCTTGTTGTCCGTATTGCAGCTCCAATCATTGACCAATCGGGGGCGACTTCGGGCTTGGTTGTTATAAATGTTTTTGGTGAAGAAGTACTTTCAGTGCTGGAATATATGTTATCGGTGGATGGAACCCGAGTTCTTTTGTTAAATCAGGGGCGTCAGTTTATTAAGATGGAGGGCGAAAGCAGTGTCGTTCGATTTACCAGTGCCGGCCCATCTGAACTTCAGGAACTTGATGCGATACTCCCATTACTTCCCAAGCCCGATGAAGGCCCCAATATCGACATAGGAGAGTCCGATGTGTTGGCCATAACACCAGTTACCGCCAGTCGCGATCGGCTCTGGTATCTGGCTGTTGCATACTCTAAAGAACGCCTTTGTGCAGAGACAGAGCGCTTAAGAAGAACTTTCATCCTCTCATTCATCCTTCTATCATTTCTAGCGACGATTTTGGCGGTTATTGCTGCGCGCAGATTCAGTCGACCAATACGTCAGTTGTCGAAATTTGCGAATTCTGTTGCTGAAGGTGATTTTACTAAACGATCAAATATTACCAGCCACGATGAATTCGGACAGCTGTCAATTACTTTGAATGAAATGGCTCAAGCCCAAAAAGAGGCTCAGGAAGAATTGATTAACTGGAATACGCATTTGCACCAGGAAGTCGAAAAGAAGGTGACAGCTCTTAATGCATCGCAGATGGAGGCAGATGCAGCAAGGCAGTTGATGCTTAAACTTGACCGACAACTGTTACAGGCGAACAGATTGTCATCCCTAGGGATGCTGTCTGCAACTGTGGCCCACGAGATAGGCAACCCATTAGCCGGATTACAGGTAAAACTGCAGATGTTACAACGGCGTGAGGATCTTGATTCACAGCTGCAGCAGGATCTGACCAAGATGAAGAATCTGGTTGATCGTCTGGGAAGTTTCCTGGGGCACTTAAGAGGTTTTCTGGCACCGCAGCAAAGCCATGAGCGGGAACCGACTGATATCAACCGGGTACTGAGCGACCTCGAATTTATCCTTAGCGAAGAAGCTGATAGAAACAAAATCAAGTTGCAGTTGCATCTATCAACACTGCCATTGTTGATTTGCTCGCCAGCCCAGCATCTTCACCAGATCTTCATGAACCTGATTCTGAACGCTCTGCAAGCATGTGATCAGGGGGGACAGGTTGATGTTTACACCAGCGGCTCAGAGGGGCAAGTCGAGGTCCGAGTGTGTGATAATGGCTGTGGATTACCGCAGGAAATCATTGATCAACTTTTTGAGCCACTGGTGACCAGCAAGCCGGAGGGGACTGGTCTGGGGTTGGCTATTATAAAACAATTAGTGATCGAGTTGAAAGGTGATATCAGCCTCAAAAACAGGCCTCAAGGTGGAGTCAAGGCAACTATCCACTTTCCAGAAGGAGGTGGCAAATGCGCGGACGAATTTTAATTGTTGAAGATGAAGAGATTTTACGCGAAAGTCTGGTCGATTTTTTTCGTCAGGAAAATTATACAGTCTTCTGTGTAGACAGCCTGAGCAGTGCTCGAAAAGAGTTATATCAACACGATTTTGATCTGATGATTCTGGATATGAAACTACCGGATGGTTCTGGAATTGATCTCCTTTCTGAAATTTCTGACTCTCAATCACCGCTGGTTATTGCCGCAACAGCATTCCCGGAAGTACAAACTGCGGTTAAAGCTTTAAAACTGGGAGCTTTTGATTACATCAACAAGCCCTTTGACCTGGATGAGTTGCAAATGATTGTTGAAAGGGCGATGGATACAAGGCAATTACGGGGAGAGGTCAACTCTTTCCGGCAACGTGAAAAGCAGCGCAGTAAACGTTCCTGGACCCGTCTTGAGGGTGATTCCAATGTTTTAAGGAAAATTCGCCGGGAAATTCTGCTGGTTGCCAAAGCAGATGCAACCACCACTTTAATTCTGGGCGAGAGCGGAGTCGGAAAAGAATTGGTTGTAGAGGCTATTCATTATCAGAGTGCTCGACGCGAAGGGCCTCTGCTCAAGATCAATTGTGCAGCCTTGCCGACAACTTTGCTGGAAAATGAACTTTTTGGTCACGAAAAAGGGGCATATACCGATGCCAAAGATCGCCAGAAAGGGCTCTTTGAAATTGCTGATCACGGTACGTTGTTTTTGGATGAAATAGCAGAGATGGAGCCGGGGTTGCAGGCTAAATTGCTACGTGTTCTTGAGGATATGAAAGTAACACGGATTGGAGGGCAGCAGCCCATTGATGTTGATGTTCGAATTGTTGCTGCAACAAATAGAAATTTGCGTGAAAGGATTAATGCCGGATCATTTCGGGAAGACCTTTTTTACCGCTTGAATGTTTTCCCGATAATGGTGCCCCCTTTACGCGAACATCCAGAAGATATTCCCTTATTGGCTAACCTTTTTCTTAAAGAATTTCTCTTGTATAGCCCGGATAAAACTTGTGTTTTTTCCACTGCGGCCATGGATTGTTTAAGAAAATATCATTGGCCCGGCAATGTCAGAGAGTTAAAAAATGTCATTGAGAGGGCTACTCTTCTTCATTCAGGAGGAACAATTACCTCTGAGAATTTAGCTGTATTTGGGTGCTGCACAGAGATAAAACCAGCAACAGAAGAAATGATGCCGCTCTCTGAGGTAGAAAAAACACACATACTTTCGGTGTATAAAAAAACCGGAAACAACAAAACCCAAACGGCAGATACCCTGGGGATCAATCGACTAACTCTCAGGCGTAAATTGAAAGAGTATGGGATAGAATAGGTTCTTTAGTGGAGATATGTGACCACTTCTAAACAATGATGGCAGCGTAAATTGCTTACTTTTCAAGACCTGACCCGCCCCTTCTCCAGAAATTCTACTGTCTCGCCAGGCGCAAATTGGCAATATGGGTTTCAAAATTGGATCGAAATGGATTGATATCCAACCCACCCCGGCGGGTATAACGGGCGTAGACAGTCAGTTTTTCGGGTTGGCAATAACGCATCAGGTCAACAAAAATCCGCTCGACACATTGTTCGTGAAATTCATTGTGTTGGCGAAATGAAACCAGGTAGCGCAACAATGCTTCCGGGTTAATTTTGCTGCCATGATAGCGGATCAGCACACTCCCCCAATCGGGTTGATTGGTCACCAGACAATTACTTTTCAGCAGGTGACTGAACAACTCTTCTTCAACCTGTTGCTGCGGATCGGTAGATTTTTCCAACAAAGACGGGTCGAGGGAATACTCATCAATAGTGATATCCAGATCGTCAATACACTGGCCGGGAAAACTCTGGAGCTGCTCGGTCACAAACTGATCACTGTCGAGCAAACGTACTCGAACTTTACCTCCGGCGATCCGGGATAGATCCTCGATGATTTGCTGCTCAACCTGTTCAAAGTCAGAAAAACGGGTCTGGTTGAATGAATTCAGATAAAGCTTGAATGATTTTGATTCAATCAGATTGGGGGATTCACAGGGGATATGAAATTCTCCCATGGCAATAATCGGCTTCCCTTTCAGATTGAGCCAGGAGAGTTCAAAGGCGTTCCAGATATCGTAACCGCTAAAAGGTAACGTGCCGGTCACGCCTATGACATCCCGCTTGACTTGTCGTGGAAAGGGGCAGAGCAGTTGTGGATTGTACTCAGAATTGTAGATGGTCGCTTTCCCCAACGGCAAAAGTGATTCAGAATTTGACATAAACTTCCTTCGGGGCATTGACTGAACAAAAAAACCTGAGCATTCTCATATGATTATTGATATGCTTGGCAGCCATGTAAAATCGAAGCATAGTTTTTTTTCAATCAACCGTCAACACGGAGGATATCAATATGGATACAGTTAAAGTTGGCTTGCTCGGATTCGGCACGGTTGGGACCGGTGTCGTCAGAAATCTGCAGATAAATCGTGAGTTGCTTCAGCAGCGTCTGCATCGCGATCTGGTATTGACCAGAATAGCAACGCGTGATGTTAATCGGGATCGTGGCGTAGAGTTGGAACCGGGAGTTTTGACCTCTGACATTGATGAAGTTATCGCCAACCCGGAGATCGATATTGTCATTGAGTTGATCGGCGGCGATGAGCCGGCCAAAAGTTACATCCTGAAGGCGATTGCAAATGGGAAGCATATTGTCACCGCCAACAAAGCTTTAATGGCGGTCCATGGTCAGGAAATCATTGCCGCTGCAGACCAGCAAGGTGTTTCGGTCATGTTTGAAGCTGCGGTAGCCGGTGGAATTCCCATTATCTCGGCCATCAAGGAAAATCTCTGTAGCAACAAGTTCAGTTCGGTTCTGGGAATATTGAACGGAACGTGCAACTTTATTCTGACCAAAATGAGTCAAGAAGGAAGTGACTTTGCTCCGGTCCTGCAAGAAGCCCAGGACCTGGGATACGCTGAAGCGGATCCGACCTTTGATATTGAGGGTGTCGATACTGCCCACAAAATTGCCCTGTTGGCCGCCCTCTGTTTTGGGACCAGCGTTGACTTTGATAAAATCTATACCGAAGGGATCAGCAAAGTCTCGGCAATAGATATTCAGTTTGCTGAGCAGATGGGTTACACGGTCAAACTTCTGGCAATCGGCAAAAACCATGATGACCAGATTGAAGTGCGGGTCCATCCCACCATGATCCCCAAAACTTACCAGCTTGCCCAGATTAATGGTGTATTTAATGCGGTCCGGCTCATCGGTGATTTTGCCGGACCGACACTTCTCTACGGCAGCGGAGCCGGGATGGACGCAACTGCCAGCGCCGTCATGGGAGATGTGATGGCAGTCAGTCGTGATTTGACAACCGGAGGAAAACCACGCGTACCGATTCTTGGCTACAATGCTGACGCCATCAGGAACCTGCCGATCATGGAAATGGGCGAGGTGGTCAGTCACTACTACCTGCGCTTTACCACGGCGGACCAAACCAGCGTCCTGGCAAAGATTTCCGGCTGCCTGGGGAATCACGATATCAGCATCCAGTCGATGCTGCAGCCGGAAGTACGCGAAATCAATTCGGTTTCTATCGTCATAATGACCCATGAAGCGAAAGAAGCTGATATTAACGCAGCTCTGGCGGAAATTGAACAACTTGATGTGGTATTGCAGCCGACCTGCCTGATTCGAGTTGAAAATGCACCGCTCTGACTTCAATTCAGGGGTACGGGACACCGTGCCCCTGAACCAACAAAGCCAGAAATATAAAACCAGTTGCGCTGACAATTCCCATTCTGGAAACATTCTCAAAAACACCACGTATCACTGTACGCCCACCTTTCACAGGCGCAGTCGTCTCTCTTTGACTCATAATATGGTTCAATTCGGCATAGAACCGTCAAAATCCCTCCCCACATTACAATAGTAAAATTATCGTTCACTTTCCGTTACATTAGTAAAAACGCGATTGACAGTTTAGTTTCTCAGTGATAGGTATGCTGACCCCTTGGAAAAATGCGTATTTTAACCGGGCTAAGGCCCACAACCTTAATGTGAGGTGTACAATCATGAATGTGAACCATTTGAGGCAAAAGGAAGCGTATAATGTAGCCATCGTCGGGGCGACAGGCGCCGTCGGTGAGACTTTTTTGAATATTCTTGAGCAGAGAGATTTTCCGATCGATACGCTCAAGCTTTACGCATCCAAACGCTCTAAGGGGAAACAGGTCACATTCAAAGGTACGACGTACACCATCGAGGAATTGACGGAAGACTCTTTTGCAGGAATCGACATTGCCCTTTTCTCTGCCGGCGGGTCGCAGAGCAAACAGTATGCACCCCACGCTGTAAAAGCTGGAGCCATTGTCGTCGACAACAGTTCCGCATTTCGGCTCGACCCCTCCGTTCCGTTGGTCGTACCAGAGGCCAACCCGGAGGATATTGCCTGGCACAACGGGATCATAGCCAACCCGAACTGTACGACTATCATCATGCTGGTCGCGCTCAAGCCGCTGTATGACTACAGCCGTATCCGGCAGGTCTTCGTTTCAACCTACCAGTCCGCCTCCGGAGCGGGGGCACAGGCGATGGAAGAACTGAAGCAGCAAGTTCGTTCCTGGGTTGCCGGTGAAGACATTTCGGTCGAAAAATTTCAACATCAACTGCTGTTTAACGTCATTCCCCATATCGACAAATTTCAGGACAATGGTTACACCGGGGAAGAGATGAAAATGTTCAATGAAACCCGCAAGATCATGCATGATGATGAAATCAGGGTATCGGCGACCTGTGTCCGGATTCCGGTGTTGTATTCACACTCCGAATCTATTTCCGTTGTCACCGAAAACGAAATCACACCGGAAAAGGCGAGAGAGCTGTTTGCTGGGGCTCCCGGCTTGGAATTAGTTGATAATTCTGATGAATTTCAATACCCTATGCCGCTTGAGACACAATTCCAGGACGATTGTCAGGTTGGACGTATCCGTAAGAACATCGCTGGAGACAATACGCTCAACTTCTGGGTTTCGGGTGACCAGATCCGCAAAGGTGCGGCACTGAACGCTATTCAGATTGCCGAACTGCTGATCGATGATACAGATAAAATCCGGAACCGGTTCAAAACTGCAAGCTGATTGCCTGCCGGTCAAGGTTGGCAGAGAAAACAGGGAGCAAGTCAATAATTTCTGCAGGGGAAAATAGCTGTGGGATATGTGAGCGCCCCTGAAATGTCCAAACCCTCCAAGGAGGCTACAGACGTTTCAGGGGCGCTTGTCTATCTGTCTGTCAAGGCAGCTCTGCCAGTCTCTGAATGATCGGCAGGTGCTGGGTGCAGCGTTCTTCGCAGTCACCGCAGCGGGTACATTGTTTGGCTTGTTGCGGAGTGATCCCCCAGTGAAAGCGGTAACGGTCCAGCACAGCTTGCTGATCGCCATCTGTCAGAATCAACTGATTGTAACTGTCCAGATATTTTGGAATCGGGATGCCGACGGGACACGGGAGGCAATAGCCGCACCCGGTGCAGAGCCCGTCAAAGGCTGTTTCTATATTGACCAGCAGTTTTTGTTGTTGCTCCGGGCTGTAGGGGACAAAAGTTTCTGCTGCCCGCACGGCTTGATCGACTTCATCCGTGTCCGAAAATCCGACCAGAGCTGTCGTTATATCGGGATGGGACAGGTTGAATTGTAATGCTGCACTGACAACATCGTTGGCTGTCTCGGTTTTGAGAAAAGCAAAGCGTTCCGGATTCTGTGGAATCAGGCCACCACCGAGTGGATTCATGGTGACAACCCCGATCCCTTGTTGACCTGCCTGTTCCACAGCGGATCGGCGGTAGGGAAAGTTGAGGGCATTGTAGCCAAGCAGAACTCCTTCAAAAATTCCTTCATTGAGGACCTCGGCCAGCCCCTCTCCTTCCATGTGCGAAGAGCAGAACAAATGACCGATCAGCCCCTCTTCTTTGGCTTGCAACGCTGCTTCTATAACTCCGCCTTGCTTGCGTTTCTCCCAATCGGCCTGATTCATCAGATGCCAGATATAGAAGAAGTCAATCTGTTCAACGCCTAAGCGTTGCAGGCTGCGCTCAATACCTTTACGCAGATCATCTCCATTGGCCCGACTGCTTTTCGTTGAAACATAAAAACTCTCCCGTGGCAACTGACGCAAGGCATGCCCGAAGATATCCTCACTTCGATCACCGCAATAAACCGGAGCGGTATCAAGGTAGTTGATCCCTTTATGATGCGCGTAGAGGAGGAGATCCGAACTTTTTTCCAAATTTTTCGGGTCGGAAAAACGCATCCCGCCAAAACTGATTACAGAAACATTTTTGTCGGTTTTACCAAAAGGTCTGTAGAGCAAGAGATCCTCCAAAAATGATCAGGAGTGGAATCTGAATCGATGGTGGTTAAGCGATCAATCTTCAGAAATTGCTTTGGCCGCGGCATCAGAGCTGAGCATGATAGCCATCCAGCGAGTTGAGTCATTCACTTCCAGGGCAATTTTAACAACCATTGTCAACGGAACTGAAAGGAGCATACCGACCGGACCGAGAACCCATCCCCAGAAGACCAGGGAAATGAAAATGACCAAGGTTGAGAGGCCAAGTTTCTGTCCCATTAAGCGGGGTTCAACGGCATTCCCCATAATGACGTTGGTCGCCAGATAGAGGGCGGCGACAAGTAAAGAATAGATCGGCCCCAATTGTACTACTGCCAGCAAGATTGCCGGTACTGCCGCAATGATTGAACCGATGTTCGGAACATAGTTGAGCAAAAATGCGATCATACCCCACAGTGGGGCATAATCCAGACCGAGTAGCAGCAGTCCGACGGTGACGACCAGTCCGGTACCGAGGCTGACCAGGGTTTTAATCGCAAGATATTGACGGACACCGGAGGTAAATTTTTCAATAGAAGTCAGGGAAGATTCTGCATCCGGAAGAGCAGCCCGTAATTTATTCGGCATGCCGGCGGCTTCAAACAGGATGAAAATCACTGTGAGCAGAATCATGAATGAGTTGGTCAGGACTCCCCCAGCTGTTGCCAGCATGCTGGCCGCCGATTGCATGATTTTGCCCGGATTGAAGTGCTCCAGCAGGACTTCTTTCGAGAGCTTGACCCCGATTTTTTCCAGCCAGTCAAACAACGTCAGGGTTTGGGCGCGCAACTTTTCCTGATAAATGGGTAGTTCATTGGTGAAATCGTTAACCGAAGTGCCGATCAGAGTTAAGACGCCCACTCCGCCGAGCATGACAACAACAATGACCAGCAGCAACGCAACAGGAGCAGGAACTTTCTTTTGTTGTAGCCAGTGAAAAGGGACAGCACAGATGATGGAGATAAAAAAAGCGAGGAGAAATGGAACCAGCAGCGCCTGAGCCGTTTTAATGCCAGCGATGATGATGACCAATGCAGCCAGAGTCAGAATAAATCCAGCACTTTTATGTTCCGATCTAGACATGGCCATCGATTCCTGGTGAACGTCTGAGAGGCTCTGATAACAATAAACAGGAAGCGCGCGGGCTTGTCAATTGTTTCGCGAAAAAACTACTCTACGCAGCAGCGCAACAGTTTGGTCCCATCGCGGAAAACCACTTCCATTTTGTCTGGTTTGATGGTGTCGATGACGCGCCCCAGGCCAAAGTTTGGGTGTTGAATCAAATCCCCAACTTTGATCGACATTTTTATGTTGTAAGGGGTAGCAGCATCTGGATCTGCCTCATTGATCTGATTTTCCCATGCGGCTTCGGTTCGACTGTTTTTTGCCGGCTTGACGCTGCCGGTTTTGCTTTTGCTTTTGCTTGTCCTTTTTTTTGTGGCCCCATCGCGGTAATTGTGGATTCCACCACAGGTGTTACATTCGACCCGTGCAACGATATCGCCAACCATAGCAACAATAGTGTGATTCGTCGTGTCTTTGCATTTTGTACATTTTGAGGTGACATGATCACCTGCAGAAAGCTGCTTATTCAATGTCTGGCCTCCTTGAGAAAAGGTACTGGTTGTACCCTGCCACAAAGAGCCTGTCAATTAACTTCGTCTGCAATTGGTTTATTCTTGGGTAAAATCAAGAGCGACTGAGTTGATGCAGTAGCGCAGCCCGGTTGGTTGCGGTCCGTCGGGGAATATGTGCCCCAAGTGGGCATCACAGCATGCACAAAGAGCTTCTGTACGAATACGGAAGAGACTGCGATCTTCCTGCTCGGTAATATTTTCTGCTACGATTGGCTGATAAAAACTTGGCCAACCTGTTCCAGAATCAAATTTATGGTCGGTATGGAACAATTTCAGTCCACAGCAGACACAAGTATAGATTCCTTTTTCATGATGATCCAAATACCGACCGGTAAAGGGAGGCTCAGTTCCTGCTTTGCGAGTGACCGAATAGGCCTCCCGGGTGAGCTGCTGCTGCCATTCTTGATCTGAACGATAGATTTTTTCGGTCATATTTCTCCATCCCGGAATCGGGTTACATAGAATAAACATCCTGTGCCCATTTGACAGCATCAAGGTATGTTGTAGAAAGGGATTGTTCTTCAAGTTGGAGTTCAGCAGCCAACCTTGATACTTGTTCCCATTCCCCTTTTTCCAGAGAAACAGCCAGATCTAAAATAGATCGAAGTGTTCCCGCCCCCCTGGTCAGGGCTTCGAGAATATCTTCTTCGACCGTGATCTCTTGCAGGATCTCATCAATTGGGCGTGACATGATAACATCCAGCAAAGAAAACAACCCCATCAGGAACATATCAGACTGACGATCATCCATCTGACAGGGTTGCGCCAACTGCTCGCATAGCCGTGCCCGGATGAGGGAGCTGACAACCAGTTCGGCTGGCTTGTCATCCGCCATCGATGCAATCGACAGGAGTGAAACCCAATTGCGGATTTCTCGCAAACCGAGTAACGACAGTGCCTGTAAAATTGAAGTCACTTTGTGGCGCAGGGAGAAAGCGGCAGAGTTGATCAGTTTCAACAATTTATAGGAGAGTGAAACTTCGCTTTGAATCGTTAACGCAAGTTTTTTAAAATCAACTTCTTGAGCATGGATATCTTTGAGAATTCGTAAGAACTGAACTTTGTTGGTCGGAATATCTTTACGTGAGATAATGACTGGTTTGGCAAAAAAGTACCCCTGGAAGAGTTGATAGCCCATTTGTTTTGCCTGCTCATAGACTTCGTGGGTTTCAACTTTTTCAGCTAACATTTTGATCCCGCGGGGGATCATTTGTTTTGCCAGACGCTCCTGCTCATCGACATCGCTGAGGAGAAAATCAACCTTGATAATATCGGCCAGTTCCAGAAGTGGTTCGAAATTTTCGTGGTAGACAAAGTCATCCAGAGCCAGGGTATAGCCCTGTTTTTTGAGTCTCTGACAGGCAGCAATGATAGAGTCATCAGGCTTGACATCTTCCAGAACTTCAACGACCGCTTGCTGGCGCGGCAAGGTGGTCATTAAATCTTTCCGCAGGACCGTGCTGGTGCAGTTGATGAAAGCTTTGGTGCCCCCCGTCATTTCATCCAGATCAAAGAGCAGATTGCTGTTCGCTATGACGCTGGCTGCAGCAAGGTCATGATCATCACAATCAAAATAGTTATCAAGTCCAGAACGAAACAGGAGTTCGTAGGCAAAGACTCGCCCTTTGGTGTCAAAAATTGGTTGTCGAGCGATGAAATGTTCCAAGGCTTCCCCTCAAATCCGGTTTGATTTAATAAAAATTTATGATAGCCTATTTCATATTATTTTCACAATCTTTCTAATCTTTTAATTTTTATTCTTCCATCCTGTATTGACGACAATAATCGATTCCGCTTATGCTCATCAGGTTCTCTAAAAACCACCATCAAGAAACCTTCTAACAAAAAAGGGGAAATGAGATGAATAAAATCTTGCTGCTTCTGTCGATATTAATTTTCTGTACCACGACTGCGGTCATTGCCGTCCCACCTAACAAAACCCTGACTTTTGATCAGTCCTCGATGGGAACAGTGACCTTCTCTGGAAAGGTTCACAGCGATGCTGGCTTTGGTTGTAAAGAGTGTCATAACAAGGAGATGTTTCCCAAAATGAAGCAGGGAACTGTCGCAATTACCATGGAAAAGATTTATGCCGGTAAACTCTGTGGGGAGTGTCATGATGGCACCCGCGCATTCGCTGCGAAAAAGAGCTGTAGTCGCTGTCACGTCAGGTAGAGCTACAAAGCCATTCTGGCACGACACGACACTGGTTTAAGAGTCAATGTAAGCAAATCCGGGACCGTCCCCGTATGGGGACGGTCCCGGATTTGCGGTGCAAACCGCCACAGTTTCATGGTTGACAAACTATTGGGACAGTCCCGAGACAACTGCAAAATGACTTTGGCCGGCACCATGTATGACCCCATCCTTTTCATTTATTCACCGCTTTAAGTCAATCGACCTGTAACACGATAGCGGTAACATTATCTTTTCCTCCTGCAGTTATGGCTTTTTCTATAAGGGTCTCACAAAGTGGACTCGGTGAGCCCGATTGTTTGAGGGTCTTTTCTATTTCAGGATCGGAAACCATATTGGTCAATCCGTCACTGCACAGAAGAAATCGATCTCCTGCGCTCAGGGGAATGCTTTTCTGACAGATATCCAGCTGCGGGGTGATGCCAATCGCCTGCAAAAGGATATTCCCCAATAATGATGACTCGGCTTGCTTTGGCGTCAGGATTCCCCGAGCGATTTGTTCGCCGGCCAGAGAATGGTCATCGCTCAATTGTTCGAAATATGAATTGTGTAAACGATAAATACGGCTGTCACCAATATGGGCTAAATATCCATGTTGTTGCTGCAGCAGGAATATTGTCAGCGTTGTCCCCATCCCCCGCCACGCCCGGTTGCCAGCGGCTGCCTGTTGAACTGCCCGGTTGGCACTTTCTATCGCTTGCTTGAGCCGTTTTTCAGGGGAGCCCCCGGTTGCTGCCTGCAACGATTCACAGGCGGTTTCTACTGCTATCTGGCTGGCGATTTCACCAGCGGCATGCCCTCCCATCCCGTCTGCAACAATAAACAGCCCCTGGTTTTCATCAACAAAGAACAGATCTTCATTGATTTTGCGTCTCAGGCCAATATCTGTTTTGGCACAAGTTTGTAGTTTCATATTTTTCAACACTTTTTTTAGAATTGCGGGCGACTTAAAACACCGTATGTAACTATTCACCACCACTACTGATAGGGGCTTGTGGTACCCATGGAAAGGACGTCTGTCGCCAGTAGAGTAGAGAGCAACCCAGCCACATTTCACTGAATTGCTCCCCCTCGTCAAACCGGACATGCGGTTTTCTCGCATCCGGCTTTCCTATTGTCTTCTCATCATTACTATCAGGGAAGCCTGCTATAATCGCACCAGCCCTAAGTTTCC
>LLYT01000050.1 GCA_002049545.1 Deltaproteobacteria bacterium tcs-42
ACTGTCGCCGTCCGTGGCGACAGACGCCCTTTCCATGGGTACCACAAGCCCCTATCAGTAGTGGTGGTGAATAGTTACAATTCAATAAACATTTATTGGTCATCAGGCACTGGTTGAGTCAGATTTAGCAAAACTTGATCCGCCCCTTCAGCATCTGTATCTGAGTTTGTTGCAAGATAATCAGGATAAAAGAAAAATATTTTTAACCATTCTTAACCACGATTTCAGTAACCATTGTATATAATAAACGGCCTTTATATATAACCAATGCGGTGACATTTATACCCAATACCACTTGAGAGTCAAGGATAATCTGACCGCAATAAAAGATATATTCAATTTTCTAAAGATAGGTAATTGTTGATTATTTATGAACAGACTCCCGATATAATGTTGACTAAATTGGTCGGATAAATCAGAATATCGATAGCAATCGGACTGTACCCGCTGATCTGCACAATAATAATAAACGTTAATATCCTTGACGGACTTCCAAAAACAGCGTCGATTGCGACGCCACCACCCGCAGACAACATAAGGTGTAGAGAAATATTGAGCATGAGACAAAATCATAACCCAAAAGATATCGCTTTCCTCCCAACGTCCCGCGCAGAAATGGAAACAAGGGGATGGGATGAGTTGGATATCCTTTTCGTCAGTGGCGATGCCTACATTGATCATCCTTCTTTTGGAGCGGCTCTTTTGGCTCGACTGCTGGAAAGTCACGGTTTTCGCATCGGTATTCTGGCCCAACCAGACTGGAAAAACCCTGACAGTTTCCGCACCATGGGCCGCCCTCGCCTGTTTGCTGCAATCTCAGCCGGGGCCATGGATTCCATGGTCAACCATTATACCGCCGCTAAAAAAATTCGCCACAACGATGCCTACACTCCGGGAGGGATTGCCGGAAAACGGCCAAACCGGGCTGTTATCGCCTACACAGCTGCGGTCAAGGGGGCATTTAAAGGGTTGCCAACGGTCATCGGTGGAATCGAAGCCAGTCTGCGTCGATTGGCTCACTACGACTACTGGTCCAACAAGGTACGTCGATCCATCCTGATCGACAGTAAAGCTGATTTGCTGATCTACGGCATGGCGGAAACTGCTCTGCGGGAGATAACTAACCTTTTAGATAAAGGTGAACCCCTTGACAACATCAGGTCAGTCAAAGGGACAGCTTTCGCTGCAAAAAACTGTCCGGAGAACAGCATCCAGCTCCCTTCATATGAACAAGTTTCTGCATCGACGGAAGCGTACAATCGAGCTTTTAAACTGGCAAGCGAACAGGAAAACCCTTTTTCGGCTAAACCACTGGTGCAACCCCACGGCAACCGTAACCTCATCATCAACCCACCTTCACGACCATTGACAACAGCGGAACTGGATCAGATCTACGCTCTCCCGTTTGCCCGACAGCCACACCACGCCTATACTAAAAAAATTCCCGCCTTCGAACAAATCTGCAATTCGATCACCAGTCATCGCGGCTGTTTTGGGGGCTGTGCATTTTGTGCCATAACCCACCATCAAGGAAAAACCATTCAATCCCGCTCTGAAATATCGATATTAAGTGAAATTGACAAACTCAGCTCGCAGAACCATTTCCACGGAACCATCAGTGATGTCGGTGGTCCAACTGCAAACATGTATGGCCTCAGATGCGGCAACCACAAGGCCGAAAAAGTTTGCCTGAGACCCAGCTGCATCTATCCGGAAATATGTTCAAACCTGATCACCGCTGACCAACCGGTCACCGCTCTACTCAAGAAGATTCGCCAACACAAAAACATCAAACATACCTTTATTGCATCGGGAGTCCGTTACGATCTACTGCCCAGACAGCAACAATACTTTGCTGATTTGCTGAAATATCATGTCGGTGGGCTGCTGAAAGTCGCGCCCGAATCGACCAGTGACCGAGTGACTGCGGTGATGCGCAAACCCGGAGCCGAAGTATTGACCAGATTTCTTGAACAGTTCCGAAAACAGAGCCGCGAACTGGGACTGCGCCAGGCCGTTGTCCCCTACCTTATCAGCGGTCACCCCGGCTGCACCCTGGAAGATATGATTGAGGTCGCACTCTACCTGAAACGCCACCGCCTGAAAGTTGAACAAGTTCAGGATTTTACTCCGACACCAGGGAGCCTTTCTACTTGTATCTATCATACCGGCCAAGACCCCTTCAGTGGCGAAAAAATCTATATCCCACACAGCGCAAAAGAACGGCGGCTACAGAAAGCTTTGCTCATTTTTCATCGCCCCGAATCAAAAAAGGATGTTCTGGAGGCATTAAGCATTTGCCAGAGAAAAGATGTCGCCAAAAAACTCTTCGACAAGTAACAACTCATCAAAGTCCCCGGGTTGACTTGTTAACGTCAATAAATGGACCAAAACCTGCCTGATTTTTTTTATACCCAACCTGTATTTTTTTACCCTGAATAAAATATTCCTTGACAACCTGCCCGGTTTTTTGATTATTTGCCACTGTTAAATACAGTGTTTTGTTTTGAATTTAACAATTGGCAGTTTTTTAACACCACTTTATTTTCACGGTAATTTGATGCCTGTCCGTCCAACGGCCACGAACCCTTCCCGGTCGGACAATATTTATTATTTTTTTGTAAAGGGATGCCCAACATGTCAAAAAATGAAATCAAGCCCTCATTGCAAAATCCACTCGCTGCGAAGGAAGAGGTCGAATTTACCATTCCAGGAGAAATTGCGGGTCAAACTGGTGCCTACGAAGAGGTCATGAAAGAAGGTCATGATCTGATCCAACGCCCGATCAAGTCAGTTGCGGTCGGTCAGATTCAGAAACAGCATTTTAAACAACGGATGACTGTCTGGGAGCGCATCAAAGTCTTAACCGACAGTGATCCGAATATCCTCTTCCAGAACTGGGGAAAAGATCTGGATGGCGCATCACTGGTCACTGGAATTCTCAACATCGGAGGTCGTGATGTTGCCCTTTACGGGCACGATTTTACAGTCCGTGCTGGCTCCATTGATGCGACAAACGGCCAAAAACTTGCCCGTTTGATGTACATGGCCGGAGAAAAAGGGATTCCCCTGATCGGCATGAATGACTCAGCGGGGGCCTTTGTTCCTGCCGGTGTCGGTGGCCTTGATGGCTACGCAGAAGCCTTTACTGCACTACGCAAGATCAGTGGCGTTATTCCGACGGTCATGTGCATGTTCGGCTTTAATGCTGGTGGTGGCTCATATCTGCCCCGCCAGGGAAGTTTTCTCATCCAACCAGAAGATACTTTCTTCGGCTTGACCGGACCTGGTGTGGTTAAATCGGTTCTGGGAGAAGACATTACTCCGGAAGACCTGGGTGGCCCCAAAGTCCACGCAGCATCTGGTGTCACCGATCTGACTGTTGCCGATGAAACTGCAGCATTACGTACGGCTGTTCGCTTGTTGAGCTACATCCCCGACAATAATCATTCCATGGCACCATTTCAGGAAACCAGCGATCCCCTCGATCGAAAAACCTGGGAAATCAATACCCTCCTGAAGAAAGCGTTCAATTCGCCAACCGGTTTCAATACCCCGTTTGATGTATCGATCATCATCCAGCAAATTTGTGATCACGGCGATTATTTTGAGATACAACCAACCCGTTCTCGCGAAGCCATTACAGCTTTCGGTCGATTGGGCGGCAACGTTGTTGGTTTCGTCGCTAACAATTCAGCTGTCGCCTCAGGACAAATTGACTGTGACTCTGCATTAAAGATTGCCCGCTTCGTCCGGTTCTGTAACATCTACAATATTCCGTTAATCTTCATGGAAGATACCACCGGTTTCTTACCAGGTCGTGAGCAGGAAGCTCGAGGCATTGTCCAGGCGGGTCGTTCCATGCTCGATTCGATCGTCGATGTCCGGACTCCACGCATTCTCCTGATCTTGAGAAATGCCTATGGTGGTGCTTACGCATCCTACAATAACTACCCGACCGGTGCTGACCTGGTTCTCGCTCTACCGACAACACGTTTGGCGGTGATGGGACCTGCCGGTAAAGAATTTGTCTATAAAGCTGAGCTGCGCAAAGTCCGCGGGGCGATCAAACAACGCGTTGCTGCTGGCATCACAGAGCGCATCAAAGCCGGTATGGACGGGAACGAAGCACAGAAGGATGCCGAGAAAGACGCTGCTGAGTGGCTCAAAGTTGAAGAAGCAGCACTGAACCAGCGCTACGAAAAAGAACTCATGAACCCGAAAGAGGGGCTGGCTCTTGGCTCGATCTCCTCATTGGTCATGCCAACTGATCTACGCAAGGAGCTGGGCGAAAACCTCAATTTCTTCCTGCGCCATTACAAGCCTTCAGCTTGGCAGGGAGTCCAACGCGAATTCCATTGATTCGTTGCAAACTGTTTTTTTTCGCCAACATTTTAAATTACATGGAAAGTGGAGATTAAACCCATGGCTCAAAATACAGATTTATACGCAAACAACCCGTTGATCCACAAAGACCGTAAACTCGGTCAATCAACCTCCGAATGGGTCAGTTCATTTTCGTGCGAGGACTTGTCTCCTCTGATCGTCTGTCGTGGCCCGATCCGCAAAGAGGCAATGGATGTTTACACCGAAATGGGGATCAAACACTTCGGTATCCTTCTGTCAGAGAAGGACTCTATTGTCTACCCGAATGCTCTCTCCCCGGAGCTGCGTCAGTTAACCGATACCAGCCGGGTACACCGGGTTCCAGATTACAGTGGTGCCTCCAAGGAAGAGCGGGTCGAAAGAATTCAGCAAATTATCGATATCGCTAAAGACAATGGCTATAACGCGGTTTTCTCCGGTTATGGTTTTATGGCAGAGGATGATGAGTTTGTCGCGGCACTTGAAGATGCCGGCCTCAACTTTATCGGTCCTTGCTCCGGAACTCAGCGTGCAGCGGGAAAAAAGGATGAGGCCAAACGGACGGCATTAGAGGTTGATGTCTCTGTGACTCCAGGTATCGACAATGTCACTGCACGGACTTTGCTGAAAAAGCATAAAACCTATGAGCAGCTGATTGCTTTGATCAAAGCGGAAGATCTGCAGGTTGACCAGGCGGTCGTTGGCAATAGTGACATCCCTCTCGAAGAGCTCGCCGATATCGTTCTGTTTGCCTCTTACGATAAAGGGATCGACCTGTTCTCTATCGAAGAACTCTGCTCTCAAGTTGAATTTGAGTGTGGCGAAATGTTCAAAAACTACCCTGGTGCCCGCATCCGTCTGAAAGCCATTGGCGGTGGTGGTGGTAAAGGCCAACGAATCCTCGGAGCTTCGTTGCTGACATCGAAAAACCCCAGCGAAAAACAGATCAAGGAAGCTGCGGCCGATGCTCCCGGTATGGTTCGTGAGATTCTCAACGAAGTCAAAACCAATGGAATCGGTGATAACAAAAACATTCTAGTCGAGCTTAACATTGAACAGACTCGCCACAACGAGATCCAGCTACTCGGTAACGGCGAGTGGTGTATCGCTCTTGGCGGTCGCGATTGTTCATTGCAGATGCACGAACAAAAGCTCCTCGAAATTTCTGTAACCCAGGAAGGGCTCCAGAATGAAATCGCAAAAACAAAACAGGAGAAACACAAGTTACAGCAGGAAGCTCTCGAGTCAGATCTGAAAGTTCTCCAGCGAATGGAAGCAGAATCTGAGCGTTTTGGTCAAGCTGTCGGTCTTGACTCAGCATCCACTTTTGAATGTATCGTCGATGGCAACCGCCATTATTTCATGGAAGTGAACACCCGGATTCAGGTTGAACACCGCGTTACCGAACTGGTTTACAGCCTTAAATTCACCAACCCCGAAGATGAGAATGATTTCTTCGTTGTCGAATCACTGGTAGAAGCGATGGCTCTCCTCGCACGACACAAAGAGCGACTGCCTCGCCCGGTACGGATTCCACGTTTCGGGGCCTCTGCTGAAGCCCGCCTCAATGCAACCGATTGTTCCCTGTCGCCAAGTGCTGGTGGTTATATCCGTAACTGGTCAAAGCCGATTGAAGGTGAGATCCGTGACGATCAGGGGATTTGCACTCCAAATCCCGATACCAATTTATTTATGCTCTACCACCTGGCCGGTGCATACGATTCCAATATTGCCCTCCTCTTGACTAAGGGAACTGATCGCTCTGACAGCTATGATCATCTGGCAAACGTGTTACGTAGCACCGTACTGCGCGGTAGCAATCTCGCCACCAACCTTGAGTTTCACTATGGGCTGGTTAACTGGTTCATCGGCAACAATGTTATGGCCAAGCCAACCACACGCTTTGTTGTCCCCTACCTGACTATGGTCGGAAAATTGAAAGAAGAAGCGTTGAAACTTGACGTTGTCTATGCTTTCTTCGCCATGAAAAAGCATTACGCAAAACTCTACGCCGACAACCCGGATGCTGCAAAAGCGGCCTCTGCAACCCTCGACCGTAAAGGAACCTTGTTGACACGTCCGATGGAGAAATTACTGGGTGATCCCCACCTCCTCTCCGGCTGGTTAAGCCTTAATCGTCTCAAGTTCAAAATTGAAAACGGTCAGGTGACTTGGCTTTGCAACCCACTGGTTATCCTGGAAGAGACTTACAAATACCTGAACATGGACTGGCAAGAAGATGCTCCAGCGGCAGAAGTGATCTGGACGCATGACCGCGATCTTCTCGAGAATGCCCTGGAATTCTACGCAGAACTGCGCGAAAAGTTCTCGGTCAGTAAAGTTGATTTCGTTAAATTAAATGATATCCTTGGCAAATCTGCCCCACAAGGCGGCTATGATGCAGAAACCTGGGCTCAGATCCAGGCAGCCCATGTCGGTTATGAAATCGGCAACGAACTTCTCGGCATGCTCTGCATGATCGCTGAGAACACCGATTTCTTCGACTTTAAAGTTGAAGATGACCTCGAAGTCACAATTCCTGAGTATCTGCACAACCCGGAGCTACAAGCAGCAATGAAGAAGGTTTTGGTTCCGCCACCTGCAACTAAAGCAGATGAAGTCGTAACACCAGGCGGCGGCATGTACTACGGCCAGGAAGCACCTGGAATGCCACCATTTGTGACCGAAGGAATGCACTTTGAGAAAGGTCAACCGTTGTTTATTCTTGAAGTCATGAAGATGTTCAACAAGGTTCCAGCTCCCTTTGCTGGCACCATCGACAAAATCCTTATCGAAGGTGGTGACGGTACGATTGTTCAGAAAGGACAGCCTCTGTTCAAAGTCACCCCGGATGAAAAGTTTGTCGAAGTCGATCCGAAAGAACTGGCAAAGCAGAAACAACAGGCCACAAATGATTATTTGCAGGCCGTTCTGTAAATATTCATAGCGCTAAACGACAAAAAGGGCTCCGGTGTAAAACTGGAGCCCTTTTCTTTACCAACTGTGGTTGGAAAACAACGAGATCAGACCTTTTCTATCCAAAGTCCATGCAAATTACAGTATGCACGAGCTGTCACAGTGGAAGCGGTGACATTGAAGGTCGCTTCAGCAGGATCACCGGCTTGCAGATACTGCCGATAAACCTTCTCATCCACCAGAATCTCTATCCACTCAATGTAATGGGCATCCACCATCGGATGGGCAACATCTCCAACTTTGACAGTCACGGTATCAGCACCAACTTCGATGACAGGGACATGTTTCTCCGTTGCAGCATCGGTCGTATTTTCTGTTATACGCTCCATATTCTGACCACAACAAACCATCGATCCAGCACCACTGTGGGCTACATCAACGATAATTCCACAAACTGCGCACTTATACACCTCAAGACGTTTTGCCATTACCTGTTTCTCCTTTTAATTTTGTTAGTGAAAACAACTCCACAAAAGATTACCTAATGAGTTACAATAACACCATTCTGCATAATTTCAAGGGTTGATAACATTTTATTATTTTTACTGACCTTAGCCCACAAATTTTATATACTGTAGAGAACATCTGATCGACTCTCTACCCTTCAGGTGAGGCCAGAACGTCCACTCGGAATAGCAAAACCTTCGGGAGCGCCTCAGGAATCCGGTGAGCCAGCCCACACTTCAAGTGGGACGCCTGATGGATTTACAGATGCCCCCACCTCATTGTCACTCGATGTGAGTCCAATGACCCACGGTCGTGGTGGAGAGTCTAGACGTCAAAATGAGTCCGGCTGAACGCCGGGCTCATTTCGTTTCTAAACAGCATGTCTTTTACTGATCAATTTCATTGACTGCACGGAGGAAAAACTTGACAGAATCAACACCGCCCAGCAGCGACTACACGCGTCTGCAGGTTGATGATAAAGAGATTATTCTCGTTGGTACCGCCCACATTTCACAAGATTCCGTTGATACTGTTATTCGTACTATTGACGATCTAACCCCCGATACCGTCTGTGTCGAACTGGATACCCAGCGTTACCAATCGCTGATCAACAAAAAAGGGTGGGAGTCGCTCAACTTAAAAGAGCTTATCAAAAAGAAGCAGGTCCCTTTTCTCCTGACCAATCTGGCACTTTCCTCTTACCAGAAACGGATGGGCATACAGACCGGTGTTCAACCGGGGGCAGAATTAGCCGCTGCAGCTCAGACCGCTGAAGCACGAGGTATGGAAGTTGAGCTGGTTGACCGGAATATTCGGACTACGCTCCTACGGGTCTGGCGAAAAACCGCACTGTGGAACAAAATGAAAGTTATTGCTTCACTCTTCGGCAGTTTGTTTGAAAAACAGGAACTAAACGAGGCAGAACTCTCTAAACTCCGTGAAAGCGACACCTTGTCGAGCATGCTCGATGAAATGGGCAAACTGCTTCCTTCGGTCAAACAGATTCTGGTTGATGAACGCGATACCTACATGGCCTATCACATCCGCAATGCCCCCGGAGAAAAGGTCCTTGCTGTTGTTGGAGCCGCACATCTCCCCGGGATTACCCGCCTCTTGCAAGGCAATGAAATCGGTTCTGAAGTCATTACAGAGATATCGACAGTTCCCCCGAAAACAACCTTCTCAAAAATGATCCCCTGGTTGATCCCGGGGTTAGTCGTTGCACTGTTTATTGGCGGCTTTTTTTTCGGCAATCGCAATCAGTTAGCCGATGCAGCCACTGCCTGGGTTCTTGCTAACAGTCTCTTTTCAGCCCTTGGTGCCCTGCTAGCCCTTGGCCATCCAGCAACCGTTCTCAGTGCTTTTGTTGCCGCTCCCATAACCTCACTCAACCCGACTATTGGAGCTGGATTTGTCACCGGGTTGGTACAATCATTTGTTGCGGCCCCGACTGTTCGAGATATGGAACACGTGAGCGAAGATCTGATGACATTTAAAGGTTGGTGGCAAAACCGGTTAGCCAGAGTCCTCCTGGTCTTCCTTTTTTCATCGATCGGTTCATCGATCGGCACCTTTGTTGCGCTGGGTTGGTTAAAAGATCTATTATAAATGATGCATCGCAACATGTCCGCTCCACAGCGTTACGCCGTTTTTCAGGAGAAAGCCTCAAAGCTTCGACTTAGAGACCATCAACCCTATCTCCTTCATCCTTCAACCTGAACAACCTATTCCCCCAGGAGTCTCATCTTGAGTGCCCAATACCAACGCCAGTCCTTTTTTTTAAAATCCTCACTGCGTGGGAGTTCTCTCGTACAAATACTGATTTATGCCAACCTCATCCTCTTCACCCTGATGGTGCTCCATGGAACCATTCTTGGCATGGGGATGCAGGCTATTATGCATCCATCTCCTCGCCTGTTAGTCCACTGGGGTGGACAATATTGGCCGCTGGTTCTGGATCATGGTGAATGGTGGCGCTGTATCACTTACGCCTTTACCCACGGCGGCCTGATTCATCTGGGCTTCAATATGGTCGTCCTCTATCAGGTCGGACCACTACTGGAGTCTGAAATTGGCTGGACTCGCTTACTGACTGTATATATTTTTGCCACGATCATGGCCACTGTTGCCGGCTTATTCTGGCACCCCGTCACCGTCGTTATCGGTGCTTCCGGAGCCATCTTCGGGATGATCGGATTTTCAATCAGCTATTTCCACCGTGTTGGTGGCAGCCTCGCCATACAACGCCGTAATTTCATGTTTCAGTGGGCATTGATGGCTTTTGTCTTTGGTATTATTGTTGGAGCAGACAACGCTGCCCATCTTGGTGGCGCAGTTGCTGGAGCGGCCCTCGGCTGGTTCATGCCTGTCACTGTCCGCGATCAACGCAAAACTGAAACACTCTTTAAAAGAATCGCCCTGCTATGTTCCGTGATAACCACAATCAGCATCATCTTCATTCCCATTTCCTGGGTCCTTGGTTAGGAGAATTTCCATGGCAAAAGAGAAAATTCCAGCCACCCCGGCAATCAGGCTACTCAAGCAGAATAAAGTTAAATTCATTCCCCGACCGTATAAATATGAAGACAAAGGGGGGACTCGAGCCAGCTCTCGCGAATTGCAGGTCAATGAGTATGAAGTGATCAAGACCCTGGTGATGGAAGACGATCAGCAACAGCCACTGATCGTTCTGATGCATGGTAATTGTGAAGTCTCATTGAAACATCTGGCACGCCAATTAAAGGTAAAAAAAATAACTCCCTGCGCGGCAGATAAAGCAGACTCATTGACGGGCTATCAGACCGGTGGAATTTCCCCCTTCGGAACCCGTCAACCCCTGCCAATCTATATGGAAGAGACCATCGGTCGCCTGGAGAGAGTCATCATTAATGGCGGTCGTCGCGGATTGCTGGTAGAATTGTCACCACATGACCTGATGAGGATTCTGAACCCAACACCTGTTTCCGTTGCGATCTGAGGCTGGTGTCGTTTGTGAAATGGCGTAAATTTGCAGTAATCTCGGGACTCTCCCCAGCTCCATCGGGAGAGGCAATCCCAAGAGTTTACGAGCCATAAAACTGTGGCGGCTGGTAGCGCAAATATCCGGGACAACCCCCATGCAAGGACAGTCCCCCATTTTCTGACAATTGTACGACACCTCATCCATGTCACGATACTAATCCCTATAGGACTGACAAATACGCCAGTCACCGGAGGAAAATCATGATCGAACCCCGTTATGCTGAAGCCGCTGAGACTATCCGTAATGCCAATGCTCTGGTCGTAACTGCCGGTGCCGGAATGGGGATTGATTCAGGCTTGCCCGATTTTCGTGGCAATCAGGGTTTTTGGAACTCCTATCCGATGTACGAACGACTGGGGCTCAGTTTTTTTCAAGCGGCAAACCCGGAACACTTTGACGATGATCCCCATTTTGGCTGGGGTTTCTATGGTCACCGCACGAACCTCTATCGTGAGACGATCCCCCACATCGGGTTTAGAATGTTACTGGACTGGAGCAAAGAATTTGATCTCGATTATTTTGTTGCCACCTCAAATGTTGATGGTCAATTTCAAAAAGCCGGATACCCTGACGATCGGGTTCTTGAGGTCCATGGATCGATCCACCACCTGCAATGCACCGTCCCCTGCCATGATAATATCTGGGCAAACAGTTCTGCATACGATATTGATGAATCAACCATGCGGTCAAAGAACGTCCCCAAGTGCCCCGAATGTCAGCGTGTAGCCAGACCCAACATATTGATGTTTAGCGATTATTCTTGGCTATCCAAACGCTCTGCAATTCAGGAAGATAATTTCGATAATTTTTTACAAGCCAACAACAACAAAAAAATCGTTGTCATTGAAATGGGTGCTGGATCAACCGTCCCGACCATCCGGCATCTCAGTGAACAGCTGGGACAACGTCGAGGGGCAACGGTTCTCAGGATCAATCCCCGTGAACCACAGATCCGTTCACCCCATTTTTCATTCTCCGGTGGTGCCGTAGAAGTCCTCACGCAGATTCAAGATCTTCTGGAGTCATGACAGTTACGCCGATTATTGAGAATTTTACAGACCAACCGGTTAAGCCTGACGGGGAACATCACCAATAATTATCAGCTGTTGGATATTACTTATTGACAAAAAAAATATATAATGTGATTATGCCAATGCTAAGAACTTATTTTAATAATATCCTCACTGCGAGATAATACTTATGGCCAGAAAAAAAATGGGTGAAATCCTGATTGATAACAAGGTTATCTCTCAAGGTGAGTTAGACAAGGCACTTCTCAAACAAAAAGGGACTCAAAAACCGATTGGTAAAATTCTCGAAGATATGGAAGCCATCCTGGAAGAGGATATTGCTCAAGCACTCTCTACCCAGTTTGGATTTCCTCAAGTTAAAAAATTTTCAAGACATCGTTTTCCCCAGACAGTTCTCGACACAATAGATACAGAATCGGCACTGACTCACTTGATTTTCCCCCTCAAAGTTGACAAGAAAACACTCTACCTGGCCATGTCAAACCCACTTGATATGGCACTTCAAAGCGACCTGTCGTTCAAATTGGCCATGCGTATCTCACCCTGTGTTGCAACTCCGGATGAAATAAAGACAGCGATCAAAAAACACTATCTGACTGACATCCCGGCGGACAAAGAAGAACTCACCCTGAACATCCTCCTGGTCGACAACCAGGATATTGTTTTGAGTGCCGCAGAAGCATCCTTAAAAAAAGAGGGTTATGCCATCTATAAAACCAGGAATGGGGCTGAAGGGTTAAAAGTTGCGACCCAACTACACCCTCATCTGATCATTACCGATATTGCTATGCCACGCATGGATGGTGTCGAGATGTTCAAGGCACTCCAGGCTAACGGTGATATAGACGATATTCCCGTCATTGCCCTTTCAGCAAAGACGACAGCGGAGGAAGAATACAATTTACTTGAAATGGGCTTCTATGATTTTATCCCCAAACCGATCAATCCAACTCGTCTGTTAGCTAGAGTGAGACGAGCCCTTAGACAACATAACCACAAATGAATGCCCCCTGAAGCAGCGACACCATTGGCAGCCGCTGAATTCATCCCACAAAAGGGGTAATACAAAAGATAATTCTTCACTATGGAGTGTTTGAAAAGGGCAATAACAGGTTAATAAATACTATATATCCAAGACTCCAGCGTCGCAATATTTCTGCTTAAATTTTATGCAAAGAGGAAAAAAGTAAGCCACCATGGGAGCTAAAAACCTCCGATAACCAGTTGTACACAGTGCTATCCACAGCCATTGTTAACGGCTCTCACCAACACCCTCCACTTGTAGAATTTATCTTTATATTTCAAATAGTTATACGATTTCCCTCAAAACAACAGAAGACTTAGTCAACAGCACAGTCGGTGGGATCGCCCGTTAATTTAGCCAAAGCATGAGGTAGCACTGGTCGCAACACCTCAAAGTTCTCACGAGCAGCCTTCGGACTGCCAGGCAAATTAATAATCAACGTTTGCCGACGCACCCCGACCAGAGCACGCGACAGCATTGCGCGAGGGGTTATTTTAAAACTGGCCGCCCGCATTGCTTCTGCCATGCCAGGCACCTGATAATCAAGGACTGCTTCAGTTGCCTGAGGGGTCACATCTCGTGGGCTCAGTCCGGTACCACCGGTGGTCAGAATGATATCGAGATGCAGATCATCAACCCAGCTTTTCAGCATCAAGATAATTTTATCCTGATCATCGGCTACCACCTGATAACGGACAACTTTGGCCAGTCCCGATACCAATTCAGCAAGCAGAGCGCCACTTTCATCTTCACGTTCGCCGCAAGAACCTTTGTCGGAAAGAGTTAAAATACCAACTCGATAACTTTCTTCTAGCATCGGTCACTCCCGCATTTATTCGGCTTGATTATCTTTTTCTGGTGATTAACATCCGCCTTGCATTATTGACTATGGCCTGTCCAACCTCACGGCTCTTGGCCAGTTCTTTAATATCCTTTTCCGATAAAAAAGTCATAAAACGCACAGCGGTCTGTAATGGTGTCCGTGGATGGGCAACCAAAGCCTTTTTCATATCATAAAGTTTCACCCAATCACGATTGAGCAAAATAATCCGGATCAACTCTTCGTTACTGCTGCGATTTTTGGCAACGGTCACAACTTCACCTTCAGAAATCCGGGGATTTTTCAGAACAGCGGTATTCACCTGCTTGTTTGACTCACGGATTAATAATGATCGCCATTCTTTATCCCCGGTCAAAGCCATTTTAATCTTATCAGCAACGTCCATCTCCTGCAGTTCCTGATATTTAGAGAGGCCTTCCTCCTCAAATTCTTCCTCAACAGAAGCATCTTCTTCGTCATCCGCCTCAGCAGAGTCAGGCGGAGGCACAACAACAGGTTCCGGCTCGGCAACCGGTTCAGTCCAGCCGAGGCGTTGCTTCATGACTTTATCTGCGTGTGCGTTATTGATAATCGCAGTTCGCAAAACGTCTGTCTTTCGCAGAATTTCGTCATTATGCGAAAGCATATCCAACACATCACCACTGCTGTTCTCAGCCAAAAACAGCAGGCTCTTGATGCCAATCATCCGATGTGTCATCGCCACCTGCATAACGACAGAATCCCGGTAACGCAAGCGGACAATCAAATCAATAATTGATGGATGCAGTTCGACCTGACTCAGGGCAGCCAACAGAATCTGCGCCGGAAGTGTTTCCAGGGTACTTAATGATTCATCCCTGAGCTCCTGATTTTCGCCATGATAAAAAACAAACAGAACCGTGACCAGATTGTGTCCCGACATCGGCAAAGCACCACGAGCCGCAGCAAGGCGAACACTGTGTCCGCCCCATTTACTCATAATCTTGGCGACTTCAGCCGGAATAACGATCTTGACTTTTTCTGTTCCGGATTGATTCTCAGTCAAACGAACCTCACTTCTTTGCTATGACCTGTGTCTGCAATCCTAAACTGGATAGATGTGCAGCAACTTCATGTGCGGTTTGCTGATCGGCCTGGAGCGCGGTCAACATTGTACCATCAAGAATAATTTTGCTATTCACCAGCGTCACATTGATCTTCTTGTCTGCTAGAGAATCACGCATGTTACGCGCCCGATTTTTTTGATGGAAAGACCCGGCATAAACGGCCAAATGATCACCATCGGGCAATAAAAAGGCAGAATCAACAACCCTCTTCAGGACTTTCAAATGGCCCCTGGCCTCTTCTGCAGGATAAACACCTTCCAACAGACGCACCATTGAGACCTGGCCTCGCCCGGGTGTTTTCTGTGGTTTAAGCCCAAGCTCCTGTAAGCGACTGACAGCCTGTTGCGTTTCAACAGTATTAATAAAAGGGCCGACTGTAACAGTAAAAAGGGGGACTTCCTGATCAACAGGTGGAATAACGGCAGGGGCTTCCTTCTTGACTTGTGCAGACGATTTTTTTTCGTCAATCACTGCAGCGACGGCACGATCTTCTACTTTTGCCCGGACTGGAACCGGGTACTTTGGTGAGACATAATGGCTCTGTTGAGTCACAGATGAATGGGGTTCAGGCATATATCCAAGGAGATAATACCCCACTCCAAAAAGGAGAATAGTTGACAGAGCTAAAACAAGGAATGGTCCCAGGCGGCCTGGTTTTCTATTGTTGACAACTCTCACTTCCTGTTCCGCAATCTGTTTAACTGACTGGATATTATCTGCGTCACCAAGCAGGAGAGACTCAAGGCCACCCGATTTATCAACTTGTCGAGCGGCTTTTCCAGACAACCTGTCAACCGATATTGGAATGTCCTGTTCATCCACAGCCATCTCCCAGGATCTTGTGTTTTATAAACCCCGGGGCACCAGAGTTCAGAGGTGCCCCGGAACATATGACTCAGCCCTCTTTGTTCATATCTTCGAGAATTTTAGCCGTCTGGTGCGTTGGCACCTCTTCATACTTACTGAACTCCATGGAGAACATGCCTCGATCCGAGGTCATGGATCGTAGCTCAGGAGCATATCTGAGGACTTCTGCCATCGGCACTTCGGCACGAATCACCTGGCTGTTGCTTTGGGGCTCGACCCCGACAACTTTTCCCCGCCGCGAATTGAGGTCACCAATGACATCGCCCATACAATCATCAGGGACAGTTATTTCTATCGACATGACGGGTTCAAGCAGGACAGGTTTGCATACTTCCATCGCCTTCTTGAAAGCCATGGAGCCTGCAACTTTAAAAGCCATTTCAGAAGAATCAACTGAGTGATGAGAACCATCATAGAGGGTAATCTGTATATCGACGACCTGACTCTGAGTCAAGGGGCCACTTTTCATCGCTTCAACAATCCCTTTGTCAACGGCAGGGATATAGTTTCGCGGGATGACACCACCGACAACTTTGTCGATAAACTCATAACCATTGCCACGCGGAACGGGCTTGACCTCGATCCAAACATCACCAAACTGCCCCTTACCACCCGATTGTTTCTTATATTTACCCTGAACCTGGGTTGAAACTTTAATCGTTTCACGATAAGGAACTTTAGGTTCACTCAGAATAACCTCAACACCATATTTACGCTTGAGACGCTCTACCGCAACCTCAAGGTGGATCTGTCCCATCCCGGAGAGAACCATTTCTTTGGTCTCATCGTCGCGGCTGATACGTAAGGTTGGATCCTCCTCCATCAACCGTTGCAGGCCCGTATAAATTTTGTCCTCATCTCCCTTGTTCTTTCCTTCCAGGGCAAAAGAAATAATCGGCTTGAGTGGAACCAAAGGCTCATACATGACCTGATTTTTCAAATCACAGAGGGTATCTCCTGTCGCCGTCGCCTTAAGTTTGGGAACAGCAATAATATCCCCTGCAGCAGCTAAATCGATCGGGGTCTGCTTTTTCCCTTCGAGCTTAAAGATATTACTGATTCGCTCTTTCTCATCTCTGTTCGGGTTGTAGACAACGGTATCTCCAGACAGGGTTCCAGAATAGAGCCGCATCAATGTAAGTTTACCGGCATAGGGATCATTGATTGTTTTGAAAACCATTGCTGAGAACGGCTCGTCTTCCCCGGGTTGTCGCTCAACCAGCTCGTCGGTATTCGGTTTAACCCCGGTCTGGACTCCCTTGTCAACGGGTGACGGCAGACAAGCAGTAATGTAATCGAGCAGATGACGAACCCCGATATTGGCCGTTGCACTACCACACAACACCGCAGTAAAAACACCTGTTAGAGTCCCTTCCCGTAGCCCGGACAGAACCTCTTCTTCGCTCAACGCTTCCCCTTCGAGGTATTTCTCCATCAAATCATCATCGGACTCAGCAACCGCTTCGAGTAATTGCTCGCGCAGTCGCTCCGCTTCATCCTGATACTCTGCCGGGATATCGACTTCGTCATAAGTCCCTTTTCCGTCAAACTTGTAGATTTTGGCCTTCATCCGGACCAGGTCAATAATCCCCTTAAAATCTTCTTCAGCCCCGATCGGCATAGTCACAACCACAGCACGCGCACCGAGAGATTTTTCCATATCATCAACCGCCTTCAAAAAATCGGCGCGCTCTTTATCCATTTTATTCACAAAAGCAATTCTGGGGACTTCAAATGTGTCACACCACTTCCAGATTTGCATAGTCTGGGATTTGACCCCGGATATTGCCGAAACAATCACGACGGAACCACCAAGAACACGCAGACAACGACGTGTATCGTGCAGGAAATTACTGACCCCTGGAGTATCAACAATATGTAAGCTGTAATCGTTCCACAGGCAATGGTTCAAACTGGAACTCAGTGTCGCCTTACGCTTAATCTCTTCCTCTTCAAAATCCATTGAAGAAGTGCCGTTGTCGACCTTTCCCAGTGTATTGGCCATCCCCGTATTGAATAAAATCGCCTCGACCAGTGAAGTTTTACCGGCACTGTTGTGTGCTACAATTCCAAGATTTCTCAATTTTGTTGTGTCATACTTACCCATGAATCGCTCCTTTTAAAGAAAAAGCCTGCCACGGGTATCCGCAGCAGCAGTCCTCCATTTCATCGACGTCATCACGTCCAGATAACAGGGTCTGAAAGTTAGTTCCGGTTTCTTTCGTAGAGTATTCGCAATCCTTCTAAAGTCAAAAATGGCTCGACTTGATCTATACAACTGGTTGCAGCCGAAATTGGCGCCGCCAGGCCACCCGTTGCAACGACCCTGGGCACCTCGGACAACTCTTTTTTCATGCGCCCGACAATCCCTTCAACCAGGCCGACATAACCAAAAAAAATTCCAGCTTGCATGCTGTTGACGGTGTTTTTGGCAACAACCTGATCGGGTCGTGAAAATTCGACCCGTGGCAATTTACTCGCCCGCTCAAAAAGAGCATCGGAAGAAATTCCCACACCAGGAGCGATAGCCCCCCCTTGATAGGTACCATCAGGTGAAATCACATCAAAGGTGGTTGCCGTACCAAAGTCGACTACAATGAGACCACTTCTGGATCTTTCATAAGCAGCAATAGCATTAACAATCCGGTCGGCACCAACCTCACGTGGATTATCGTACTGAATCGGCATGCCAGTCTTCATTCCAGGGCCGACAATATAAGGTTTCAACCCAAAATATCGCTGACAGAGACCTTCGGTCGTATCCAGCATCGGCGGGACAACGCTGGACACAATCACGGCATCCAGATCAGCAAACTGCAAACCTGACAAGCGAAACAGATTATCAATCAACATCGCGTATTCATCAACAGTCCGGTCTTTATCGGTGCCGATCCGCCAGTTATTTCTCAACGTCTGTCCGGCATAAATCCCCAGAACAGTGTTGCTGTTTCCAATATCAATAACCAACAACATGATTCGATTCTACTCCTGATCTATTTTATCAACCGGGGTGACATCACCAGCCAGGATTCTTTCCATCTGACCATTATCCAACTGCACACGCAGTGCTCCCTCGGGATCAAGCCCGACAACGGTACCGCAGATACTCCCATGACCCTGCTCAATTTCAACGTGCATATTCATCATATTGCAGAGGTTTTCCCATCGACGTCTTATCGGGATAAATCCATCGGTTAAAAACTCAGAATAATATCTATCCAGGCATTGCAATAATTCCTGCAGAAAAACCAGACGATTGACCGTTTCCCCAGTTTCCAGAAAAGCTGATGTGGCTGGATATTTGAGTTCGTCGGGGAATTGATCAGCGGTCATATTCAGGTTAATCCCGATTCCAAGAATAACAAAATGAATCTGTTCTGTCTCGGCATTCATTTCATTGAGCAGCCCCGAAATTTTAGCACCGTCAATGAGAATATCATTCGGCCATTTTACTTTGGCAGACATATGACAAACTTTATTCAAGGTTTCGGCAACTGCGACAGCAGAAAGAAAGGTCAATTGAGAGGCTTGCTGAACGGGGATTTGCGGGCGCAACAGAATAGAACAGTAGAGATTGACTCCAAAAGGGGATTCCCAGCGCCGACCCAGGCGACCCCGGCCAGCGCTTTGTCGGTCGGCAACAACCACCGTACCTTCAAGTGCTCCATCTTCAGCCAGACGTCGCAACTGCACATTGGTTGAATCAACTTCAGGAAATGAAACAACCGATTGCCCCATGATCTGGCAATCCAGACCATTCTCAATATCAGCAGCCAGCAATAGATCGGGCGTTGTTAGCAGCCGATACCCCTGAGAGTGTTTGGCTTCGATTTCAAAACCCAACTCACGTAATACCTTAACCTGTTTCCACACCGCTGCCCGGGAAATCTTCAGCGAACGACTGATTTCCTGCCCCGATATATAGTGATCGGGATGAGTACGAAACAAGCTGAGGATTTTGTCACGTGACGTCAATGGATCTCCAATCAGTTAAACAACATCGAAATATCTGCAGCCGTAACGGAATGGGTCAAAGCGCCGACAGAAATAATATTCACTCCGGTTTCAGCAATATCGCGAACTCGTTCCAGATTGACCCCGCCAGAAGCTTCAACCAAGGCCTTTCCGGCGATAAGTTCAACCCCCTGCCGCATCTCATCCAGACTCAGATTATCGAGCATGATGATATCGACACCAGCCTGTAACGCTTTTTCAACCTCTACAAGATCACGGGTTTCTATTTCAATCTTGAGAGTATGAGGAAGCTGTTGCCTGGCACTCTCAATGGCTGCAGCAATGCCACCGGCAGCAGCAATATGATTTTCCTTGATCAAAACCCCGTCGAACAAACCAATCCGGTGGTTGCGGCCACCCCCCATACGAACAGAATATTTATCAAGAGCCCGCAAACCGGGAACCGTTTTGCGCGTATCCACGATGGTAGCACCCGTTCCTGCAACCTCTGCTACATAGCGGGCGGTCAAGCTGGCGATCCCGCTCATGCGCTGCAACAAATTGAGTGCAACCCGTTCCCCTTGCAGCAACACAGAAGCATCCCCCTTTAACCAGGCAATCACTTCCCCCTGCCGTACAGATTGGCCATCGGCAGTGATCTTCTCAAAACTGACCTCCGGATCAAGGGTGCGAAAAACCTCCGCCGCAACATCAAGGCCAGCCAGAGTAAAATCTTCCTTGGCGACCAGTTCAGCGCGTGCAACAGTCTCTCGTACGACTGTCACTTCGGTTGTAACATCACCAAGACCAATATCTTCTGCCAGCGCAGTACGGACAATGCGCTCAATTTCAAACTGCATCTAATAAAACTCCAGACCGGGGTGAGAGCTGTCAATATGTCGGGATGAATGGAAAAAAACGCCATCAACCTATAGCATAACGGCTGTTTCTCCCGCAACCGAAAACACCGCTCGTGGCGGTGCAAATCCCCTTTACATTTCCACAACTTGTGGTAAAAATATAGCTTCTATTAGAAGAGCATCTTCACCTTTTCACAAGGAGACCCAAATGAAAAGACTATTCATTGTTTTGTTACTTGGACTACCACTGGCACTGGGAGCCTGCGTCAGTAAAAATACTTTTCAACAGAAGGTTAATGAAGCAGATCTCCTCACCCGCGATGTCGCTGATTTATCAGCAACAAACGCGGAGCTACGACAGGACAAGTCAAACCTGCAGGACGATTTATCCAAACTCAATGCCCGCCTGGTCGAAGCACTGAAGCAAAATTCAAAGCTGCAACGTGATCTGTTAGCGGCACATGCCAATGAGGAACGACAAGAAGGAAATCTTACCCGGCATCAGCAACAAATTGCGGCAATGCATAAGCAGTTGACCGACATGCAGCAGACCAATGATCAGTTGCTAACAACCATTGAAGAGCTGAATCAGGCACTGGAAAAAGAAAAAGTGGCCCGAATCGCCCGACTGGCTAAAGTTAAAAACACCTACAATCAGCTTGTTGGTGCACTCGAAGATGAAATAAAACGTGGAGAGTTAACAATTTCGAATCTCGAAGGGCAATTGTCCGTCAACCTGCTCAATAAGATCCTTTTTGACTCGGGAAAAACAGCCATCAAAAAAGAAGGTCAAAAAGTCCTCAAGAGCCTCGGTGATGTCTTGAGTAAATTTCCCGACAAGGCTTTGCAGATCGAAGGTCATACCGACAATGTCCAGATCAGCAGTCGCTTAAAAGAGCAGTATCCCACCAATTGGGAGCTTTCAACGGCTCGCGCTACCAGCGTTGTCCATTTTCTCCAGGATAAAGTTGGATTGCCGGGTGAGCGGATGATTGCTGCCGGCTTAAGTGAATATCGACCCGTTGCAAGTAATGAAGAGGCAGAAGGTCGGGCTCTGAATCGGCGCATCCAGATCCTTCTGGTACCGTACAAATCGGCAAACACAACAGAATAGATAGACAAAGCCCGTAGACACTAAGTCTACGGGCTTTGTCTACCGATGGGCATAGTATGAATCTTAATCAGGACACAAAACAACCCGATTTCGCCCCCTCTGCTTGGCTTGATAGAGGGCGTTATCAACTCGCCTCAACAACGTGTCAGTACTGTCCCCTTCGCGAAGCTGGCCTACCCCAAGGCTGATAGTCATCGACCCGGCATCGGCAAATAGCTCTTGCTCGACCTCTAACCGGATCCTTTCAGCAAGGGGACCCGCTTCTGCAATCAGGGTGGTCGGCAGCAAAATTAAAAATTCCTCGCCCCCCCAGCGGATCAACAGATCGCCCTGACGAATCAGACCACGCACCAACTGACAGAGTTGTTTAAGCACCCGATCACCGACACTGTGACCGTATTGATCATTCACCTTTTTGAAATGATCAATATCGAGCATAATGAGTGAAAACGGTTCCTTTTCGTGTTTGGCACGGTGATGCTCATGAATGATCGTTTCATCAAACTTGCGGCGATTGTAGGTTTCGGTCAGAGTATCGGTGATGGCCAACTGTTCAACCTGCTGCAAACTTTCATTCAGCTGAGCGGCAAGATCTCCAACTTCAAGCAAGGCACGATTTAATTCACACGTCCGTTCCTCTACCCGAGTTTCCAATTGCTCCTTAGCTCGTCGGGTTTCAAGTTCTGCCTGATGCCGTTGTTGATTCTCAGCCCCAATCCGGGTCAGCAAATCAAAAAAACGGACAAAGAATTTCATCAGATAATCAATTCTCTTTTGAGAAACCACCGGAACTTTTTCCAACACCCGCAGGTAGGAATCGATATCAAAACCATATAAAATTGCCTGGCGACGAAAATAATCCTGATCGGGTGAAGAATGGAGAAATTGCCCCAGAAAAAAGAACCCCAGCGGAGTATCATTCAGCAGGATCGGGATGGACACCTCAATCAGTCCATTAGGACAGGGATAGGTGATATATTCCTTTTTAGAATCCAGATATTCCTGAATCCTGAATTGACTCAATAAACAGTTCTTGCGACTTTCAGGGTTCACTCGATGAAAATTGGTACAAATACTCTGCCAACCGATTGAAACCAGCCAGTTTTGATCGACGTCCATCACCCCAACGGAGATCCCTGCCGCTTCATAAAAAAAACGCATCTGTTCTTTCAGGTCATCCACATCGATTATTTCTTGCAGACTGAGACTCAAATGACCCTCCCCGATAACACGACTTATCAAGTGGCAGATGATCACCAGAGAAAAACTAAACCGATACTAATATGATAGCAGCTATTTTTGCATAATCAACATACAGGTCGAGAAATTAAAAATGTGCAACTGCTATGAACAAACTTTCCATATCGAACCTCTTGCAGTTGTTACGATAAATGATTTAGTCTTCAAGCCAAACTGCTCTATCAGGATGTTGAAAAAGTCCCATCCTGGGCCTTTTCAACTCCGCAAGCCGAAAATGCGATTTCCGTCTTGCTC